>JANNTF010000559.1:0-9308 GCA_031403455.1 Alphaproteobacteria bacterium
CGGTGCCGAGCGCGCAGGATAATTGGCAACGATGACATTCGCGATGCCCTCGTGCGCATGATCTTGGTGTGCCTCACGGAGTTGTGAGCGCGCAGGCGCTTGCCCCTAACCTGCGTGCGGCCTCCCGCGATCAGCGCGGTCCGGCGACGAGTCCGGCGATCGTATCGGGCGCGAAACCGAAGCTCACGGTCAGCTCGCGTCGCGCGATGCGCCGGAGGTCGTCGGCGATCGCCTGCACCCGATTGGTCATCATGTGCCCGTCGCGCACGAAGCGATGGCGGCGGCGGATGCCGGCATCGCCTGACGCGTCGAAGATCGCCAGGGCCTCGCGCCAGGCCGCGCGAATCGCCGTGGGCTCGGCCGCGCTGAAACGCACGATGCCGAGCTCGCGTTGCGTCTCGATCGGCAGCATGCGGTCGAGATCGGGCATGTCCGTGGGCGCCACCACGGTCTGGCCCGCGAGCAACGCGTCGAAGAAGCGCAGCGGCAGGTCGTGATGGACCGGCAGCACGAGCGAGACCTTGTGCATCATCCAGCTGCGCAGACGCGTCTCCGGGTCCTGATCGAAATAGCCGCGCTGTTGGTCGCGCGGGAGAACGCGCAGGGCGGAGTCCGGCATTTCGACCACGAGGCGATCGAGGATCGCCTGGCGCGGGCTGAAATCGTAGCGCACGAAGCTGCCCGACAGCGCATCGCCGCGCGGCGTCGTCTTCAGCTTGGTGAACAGCCGCGTCGCATCGCCACGTGACCATTGTCCACAGCCGAGCGGGATCGATGGCGCTCGGATCGACAGCGGATTGTTGAGCTCGTCGCGAAACGCGTCATGGGCCGGCACGGCCACATCGGCGGCCATGGCTGTGCGCAGGTTCAAGACCTTGCCGTGATGATTGTCCCAGAACCAGACGACGAGGATCATGTCGGGAAAGCGCCGGCGTATGTCCCAGAGCGCGCTCGCGATGTCGTCGCCATGGCACGTACAGATCACCAGATCGCCGAGATCGCTCTTGCTGGCGAGGGCCAGATCGAGCTCCGGCGTCGACGCCTCGCGGATCGCCGCGGCGAGATCGACCGCGAAATACGCATCGCGCTTGCGCGGATCCGGCGCGAAGCGGATGCGTGGCCGCGGCTTTGCGAAGGCGTCAGCGAGCCCGCGAATGATCTCGGCGCCCCGGCGCATCGGGGCGAGTTGCGGCTTCGACATCGATCGCCTCGGTGAGGGGAACCTGCCGACCGCAGTCTAGATCTCCGCTTGGAACATTAGAATCGCGATCGCCGCGACGCCCGCACGCGGATTCGCTCGTGTTTCGCCGAGCGGCAAGTTCGTGGCGATGGCATTGCCGATAGTGCATCGTCGCATCGTCCACCGTGCGCATGTTCCAACCCCTCGCTCATCGTCCGCTCGCCGCGCTCTGGGGCGCGATGATTCTCGTCGAGCTCGGCGCGAATATCGGCAATTTCGCCCTGATCTGGCTCGCGGTGCAGGTGATCGGCGACGCCGCCGCGTATCTGCAATCCCTGCAATTCGCCGCCGTGATCTGCGGCGCCGCGCTCGGCGGCTTCCTGTTCGACGAGCGCGATCCCCGTGCGGTGCTGGTCGGCGCCTATCTCGTGCGGGCGAGCGTCGCGCTATGCCCGCTGCTCGCGAGCTGGGTCACCGGTTCGCCGCTGATCGGCCTGGTCGTCGCATCGATCGGCCTCGCGCTCGCGCAGGCGCAGGCGGAGCCCGCATCCCAGGCCAGCATGGCGATCTTCACGCAAGCAGGGCCGCAGCGGCAGGCGGCGAATGCGCTGATGTTCGCCACGACGCGCGTGGCCCGCCTGATCGGACGCGGCGTGCCGGGCCTGCTGACCGTCGTGATTCCCGTGCTGCATCTCTTCACGCTCAATGCCGTGCTGATCGGGCTGGCGGCGCTTCTGATGCTGACCCTGCCGCGCGCGCAGGCGTCGGACCGGTCCGGACCCTCGCCGTTGCGCGGCGTCCTCGCCGGCGCGCGCCACATGTTCGCCGACCACGAACTGCGCATCCTGATGATCGCCACCGCGATCTCCTTCGCGATCTGGCCCATCATCGTCTCCTTGGGTCCGGCGCTGATCGTGCACGCGCGCGAGGCGACCTGGCTCGGCTTGCCGCCCGCGGCCTGCTACAGCCTGCTGCTGGCAGGCTACGGCGCGGGCAATCTCTTCGGCGCGGGATCTCGCGGGCTGTCGCCGAGTCCCGGGTTCGTGTTCGCGGGGCAGGCGGTGTTCGGGCTCGGCGCCGTCGTCCTCGGGCTTGCCGGCGCGCTGGTTCCCGATGCGTGGCTGGTGCCGACGATGCTGGTCGCGATCTTCGTCGGCGGGATCGGGGCGCCCGCGCTCGATCTGCGCGTATCGAATTTCATCCAGTCATCGGGGCCGATCGCGGTCGTCTCGGCCTTCGCGCGCGTGCGCATGGTCGTCGGATGGGGGTCGATGTGCCTGTCGACGCTCAGTGCGCCGTTTCTGTTCGGCCACTTCGGCGTGACCACCTGCGTGGCGGCGGCCGGCGGGGCGTCGATCGTTCTCGCCGCCTGGGCACATCGCCGGCTGGCGACGGTCGCGCGCTGAGCGCGAGGTCAGACGGCGCCGAGCGCCCAACCCGCCATGCCGCGCAGGCTGCGGAGAAAATTGGTGGCGGGTATCAGCTGGCCGAAGACGACGAATGTGATCGCCATGGCGAGCAACGTCATGACCCCGCGCTCCAGGAGTTTGCTCAGCCACGGCGCCGCGAGCATCAGCACGGCCAGCGAGGCGAAGAGCAGGAAAATATTGGACGAGAAGAATGCTGGAAGTGCCACGGGCGGGACCCTGGGTTGTGACTGGGTCCGACGCTACAGCCGATGGCGTGGGCCCTCGCGCGTGTGAACGAGGTAGCCCCGGGGCGTTACTTCTGCTTCCCGATGAGGTTGTAGAGCCGGGCATCGTGTGCATCCACACGGTTCAGGACGCGGGCGTCGCGCGGCGCTGTTCGCGCCAGATGACGTAAAGACCGCTGGCGACGACGATGACGGCGCCGAACCAGACATGGCTGGCCGGCCATTCGTTCCACACCAGCCATCCCGCGAGCGTGGCGCTGATGAGCTGGAGGTATTGGAACGGCGCGACGACGCCGATCGGCGCCAGCCGAAATGCGCGCAGCTGCAGATACTGGCCGATGACCAGCGAGGCGGCGATCGCGACGATCAGCAGCGCGGCCAGCAGGCTCACCGGTCGCCAGGCGAAGACGGCGAGCACGCCGAGCACGATCACCGCGCCCGCATTGGCGATGAGCAGCACGCTCGTGTTCGACTCGGTGCGCGTGAGGCGACGCATGATCACCATGTTGAGCGCCCAGCCAAAGGCCGATAGCAGCGCGAGCAGCGCCGCGCCGATCGACCCGCCGGCGGTGCCGGGCCGCACGACCAGCATCGTGCCCACCAACCCGATGAGGATCGCCGCCCAGCGATGCGGCCCGACGCGCTCACCCAGCAGCGGCACCGATAGCGCGGTCATGAAGAGCGGCGCGGTGAACAGGATCGCCGTGATCGTCGCCAGCTGCATGTCGCCCAGCGCGGCGTAGAACGCGCCCATCGAGACGAGCCATGCGGCGATGTTCGCGACATGCAGCCAGGGCACCGAGGTGCGCAGCGCGATCTCGCGGCCACGCAGCTGCATCGGCGCCATCACCGCGAGAATGCAGAGGCTGCGGAGGAAGAGGATCTGCACGCTAGGCAGGAACTCGATCGCCATTTTGCCGATCGCGTCGACCGCGGACAGGCATGTGACGCCCACGACCATGAAGCCGATGGCGAGCAGGGGGCGGTCCGGGCCAGGCGTGGACATCGAGCGGGATGCGAGGGCTCTGAAAGACGGGATCACCCGCAATCGACGACGATGCCGGTGGCGGGGAGAACGCGAATTCGCGCTGTCACATTCTACTCCCTCCGCCCGCCGAGATTGCCACTTCTGAGACCTCGTTGCGGGTACCGGGATGCCGTACAACATCGCCGCGATGGCTGTGCGCCGTCGTGTCGAGGGGAAGCAATGTTTCGTCGTCATGTCACGCGCATGACCGCATTTGCAGCCGCGTCGCTGGCGGCGATGCCCGCGGTCCACGCGCAACAGATGAAGATCCTGAAGCTCGGCATCGTCGGCCGGCGCGATACGCCCGAGGGCGTCGGGCTACAGGCGATGATGGAGAAGGTCAAAGCCGATGCCCTCGGTCGTCTCGCGATTGATCTCTATCCCTCCGGCGCGCTCGGCGGCGAACGCGAGATGATCGAAGGCCTGCAATCCGGGAGCGTCGATCTCGCCTACATCACGACAGCGGCACTCGCGAATTTCGTGCCGGAGATGCAGATCTTCGACATTCCCTTTCTGTTTCGCGATTTCGCCCACGCCGCCGCCGTGCTCGATGGGCCGATCGGCGCGGAGTATCTCGCCAAGATGCCGAGCCGCAGCCTGCGCGGGCTTGCGCTTGGCGGGCTCGGCTTCCGGCAGCTCAGCAACAATCTGCGGGCCGTCGCCGATGTCGAGGATCTCAAGGGGCTCAGGATTCGCACGCCCGTGAACCAGATCCAGCTCGAGGCCTGGCGCACGCTCGGCGCCTTGCCGACCCCGATGTCGCTGTCCGAGACGTTCCCGGCGCTTAAGCAAGGCATCCTCGACGGGCAGGAGGATCCGATCAGCACGATGATCGGCAATCGCTTCAACGAGGTGCAGAAATTCGTGACGCTGACGCGGCATGCCTTCACCACGACCGTGATCGTCATGGCGCCGGCGTCGTTCGCCGCACTCCTGCCGTCGGAGCAGGCGCTGATTCGCACCGCCGCGCAGCTCGCGCAGCGCAAGGCGCGTGAGGAAGCGGAGGCACGGGAGGCGGCCAGCATCGCGCGCCTCAAGACGCAACGCCTGGTCGTCGTCGAGGCGATCGATCATGGCAAGTTCCAGGCGGCGCTCGCGCCCGCCTATCTGAATTTCGCGCAGCGCTTCGGCGAGGCGGCGATCGCGCGCATCCGCGATACGCGTTGAACGACGAACGAGGCGACCATGCGCATCACCGCGATCGAATCCTATCGGCTCGCCTATCGCGCGAAGACGCCGCTCGGCAACTCGACGGGATTCTTCGATCTGCGCGAAGCGCTGCTCGTGCGGCTGGAAGCGGAGAACGGCGAGATCGGCTGGGGCGAGACCTGGGCCGCGCCGGAGATCAGCAGCACGGTCATCCGCACGCGCCTGGCCGCCTGCGTGATCGGCGCCGATGCGCTGGCGCCCGTCGCGCTATGGCGCGCGATGGACGCCAAGCGCGGCTTCGATCGGCGCGGCGTCACGACGATGGCGATCAGCGCGATCGACATCGCCGCCTGGGATCTCGCGGGCCGGCTGCGCGGCGAACCGGTGTGGCGTCTCGCCGGCGGCCGGCTGCGCGAGCGTGTACCGGCTTACGCTTCGGGACCTTTCCTGCGCCAGGGCAGCGATCCTTATGACGGCTTCGCCGCCGAGACCGAGAGCTATCTGCGCCAGGGTTTCCGCGCCGTGAAGCCGCGTGCGGGCACCACGCCGCGGCGCGACGGCGCCATGATGCGCGATCTGCGCGCGGCGTGCGGCCCCGATGTCGTGCTGCTCGCCGATCTGAATATCGGCTTCACCGCCGATGGCGCCGCGCGCATCGCCGAAGAGATGGCCCCCGCCGATGTGCTGTGGCTCGAGGAGCCGGTTCCGCCGGAGGATCTCGCGGGGTTTCGCGCGCTTCGGCCAGCGCCGATGGCGATCGCGGCGGGCGAGCATCTCATCGGCCTCGCCGCTTTCCAGGAGACCCTGGCCGCGGGGTTGATCGATATCGCGCAGCCCGACATCGCCTTGACCGGCGGACTCACCGAGGCGTTTCGTATCGCGGCGCTCGTCGACGCGTACAACCTGCCGCTCTGCCCGCATGTCTGGGGTTCGTGCGTGAATCTGCACGCCGCGCTGCAGCTCGTCGCGACGTTGCCTGCCCGCAAAGGTCCTGCGCCGTTTCCCTGGCCGGTCTTCGAGTATGACCAGACGGACAATCCCCTGCTGTCGCTCGCGGGTCGCGTTCCCGTCGCCGCCGATGGCAGCGTCGCAATTCCCGACGCGCCGGGGCTGGGCATCGACCTCGACCGCGAGCGGCTACACCCGTATGTCGTGGAGCATTGGCGCGTCGAGGCGTGACAGGCGCCGAGGTGCTCAGCGTCGCTTGATCTCCGGCGGCGCGAAGCTCTCGACTGGTGGCGCCACGCCGTCGAAGCGCTCGACCTCGACCAATGTCGAATGCGCGACCGAGCCCTGGCTCAGCTTCGAGCACCCCTCGTCGCGCGTGAGGACGTTGGGATTGCCGTGGCGATCGAGCGCGCCGATGCCTGGCTTGACCGGATCGTACCAGGCGCCGGTCGCGAGCTGGATCACGCCGGGCCTGACGCCGTCGGATAGCACGGCGCCGGCGAGACACGCGCCGCGATCGTTGAACACGCGGATGACGTCGCCGTCCTTGATCGCGCGCGCAGCCGCATCGCCAGGGTTCAAGCTGGCCGGTTCGCGGCCGGCGATCTTGCTGTCGCGACTGATGCAGCCCGGATCGAGCTGGCTATGCAGCCGCGTCTTCGGCTGGTTCGAGATCAGATGGAGCGGGAAGCGCGCGGCGAGCGGCGCGCCGAGAAATTCCTTGGGCTGGCGCCAGACCGGATGACCAGGGCAATCGTCGTAATCGAACGACGCGATGTCATTGCAGAAGATCTCGATGCGGCCGGAGCGCGTGGTCAGGCGGTTGGCCTCGGGATCGGCGCGGAATTTGGCGAACATCACCTGCGGTTCGCCGGGCCGCGCCAGCGTGACGCGGCCGGCCGCCCAGAAACTCTCGAAATCGGGCATTTCGACGCCGGTGCGCGACGCGCCCTGGCGCGAGACGTCGTAGAGATGACGCAGCCACTCCATCTCGCCGCGGTCTTCGGTGTAGCGCCCCTCGAACCCCAGTCGCCGCGCGAGCCCGGTGAAGATATCGAACTCGCTGCGCGCCGCGCCGACCGGCGCGATCGCCTGTTTCATCGCCACCATCGTCGAGTCATGACGCGCCAGCGCGACGTCGTTGCGCTCGAGCGTCGTCGTCGCCGGCAACACGATGTCGGCGTGGCGCGCGGCGGATGTCCACCACGGCTCGTGAACGATGATCGTCTCCGGCTTGCGCCAGGCTTCCAGCAGCCGGTTGATGTCCTGATGATGATGGAACGGATTGCCGCCGACCCAGTAGATCAGCCGGATATCCGGATAGACGAGCTTGCCGCCGTCGTAATCGTAGCCGCCGCCCGGATCGAGCAGCATGTCCGCGATGCGCGCGACGGGGATGAAGCTCTTGACCGGATTCTCACCCTGCGGCACCGACGCCCAGGGGACGACGGGATAATCCGCGCCGAGGCCATGCACGGCGTTGTAGCCGAAACCGACGCCGCCACCGGGCAGGCCGATCTGGCCGAGCATCGCGGCCAATGTCAGCACCATCCAGAACGGCTGCTCGCCATGATCCGCGCGCTGCAGCGACCAGGCGACGGTCACCAGCGTGCGCGAGCGCACCATGCGCCGCGCGAGCGCGCGGATGGTCTCGGCGGGAATGCCGCAAATCGCCGCCGCCCAATCCGCGTTCTTGGGCGTGCCGTCGCTCTCGCCCATCAGATAGGGCTCGAAACGCTCGAAGCCGACGCAGCATCGCGCGAGGAAATCGCGACCGTGCAGCCCTTCGCTGACGAGCGTGTGCGCGAGGCCGAGCATCATCGCGGTGTCGGTGTTGGGCACGATGGCGAGCCATTCCGGCGCGAGCTCGGCCGGCACGTCCTCGGCGAGCGGACTCACATTGACGAAGGTGACGCCGTTCGCGTGTGCGCGCCGCATGCTGCCGGCGGCCGTGTGGCGGCCAACGCCGCCGGCGTTCACCTGCGCGTTCTTCAGCGCCAGGCCGCCGAAGGCGATCACCAGCTCGCCATGCTCGGCAATGACGTCCCATGGCGTGTGCTGCTCGAACATGTCGCTCAGCGATCCGACGATATGCGGCAGGACCACATGCGCCGCGCCGAGGCTGTAGGAGTTGCGATGGAAGACATGGCCGCCATAGAGATTGATGAAGCGGCGGAGCTGGCTTTGCGCATGATGGAAGCGCCCGGCGCTCGCCCAGCCATAGGAGCCCGCGAAGATCGCTTCGTTGCCGTGCGCGCCGCGCACCCGCGCGAGCTCGCGCGCGACCAGGTCCAGCGCCTCGTCCCAGCCGATCTCGATGAAGGGTTCGGCGCCGCGACCCGACGTGCTGCCCGGCCCGTGTTTCAGGAATCCCTCGCGCACCATCGGCGCGCGTACGCGGCTGGGATGGTCCGTCGCGTCGCGGAAGGACTGGCCGATCGGCGAGGGATCGGGATCTTCCGCGGCCGGCAGCACCGCGTGGATGCGACCGTCGACGGTCTCGATCTCGTAGCTTCCCCAATGCGAGGCGGTCGTCACGATCCGCGGGCGGGCTTCATCGGGCATGGCGTGATCCCTTGGTTGGGCGAGGCGTCGTGGTGCGCAGCCTAGCATCGGTCGCGTCCGCCATTCGATCCTTGCCTGCGCGCTGTGTGTTAACCCGTTCGCGTAGCTTGACCACGATGTGCCAGAGCGGGAATGTCCTGACATGATCGAGCCTGAAAACATCGTCCTCGCCTATCTGGGCCGCATCGACACGAAGGTGGATCACCTCGGCGTTCGGATCGATGACCTGACGTCGCGGGTCGGTCAGCTCGAGGTCAGCGTCGCCCATCTATCGGGCCAGTACGCCCATCTCGCGGTGCGGCTCGATCATGTCGACATGCGCCTGGAACGCATCGAGCGCCGCCTCGACCTGACCGAGGCGTGAGCGCCGACACGGATGCCGCACGCTTTGCTGAGCAGAGCCTCCTTCATCGTGACACAGATGGTTGCCCGGCTCCGAACCGCGCCTGAACATTCGTAACGCGACCGCATCTCGTCGTCCCTCCTCATTCGAGCTACGGCAAGCGTAGGGCGCGCGCCTCGATCTGCGCTGCGATCCGCGCGCGGAGGAACGCGAGCGCGGCGCCGGCCGCTTGCGCGAAGGCGAGTGGCTGGAAGTCGCCGCGAAGCGCCACGGCTTGGCGACATGAAGATCGCCACGCGTCATCAGGGTGTCATCTGGAGCTTATAGCGTCCCTCGCATTCACCGAGGGGGCCATCAAGTGCAGATCGATATTTTCACGCAGATCCTAGTGCCGGTCATCGGCGGGCTCGGCATTTTCATGCTGGGTCTCGAGTTCATGAGC
>JANNTF010000560.1:0-7273 GCA_031403455.1 Alphaproteobacteria bacterium
CGATGATCGTCGCGAGTTTCCGAATGAGGTCGGCGTCCGGGTTGAAGCGGCTCGGCATGGTGGGGCGTCGAAGCCTTTTCTCTGAGGGATAGGGAAGGGTCAGCGGCGCGCTGCGGCGGGCCAGTGCGCCAACGCATGTCCGAAGATCTCGGGCTGGCGCCGCTTCAGCGAACTCAGATTGGGGACGTAAATGACAGGCTCACCGCGCACGAGGATCCCGAGTCGCTGCGTAAACTTGCGGCGCTTATAGCATGCAGCGTCGCAGCGGCAATCGGCGAGGCGGCCCGGGGTTCCCGCGCCATGCCGGGCCCGCATCGGGCCATGCTCTCTCGTGGCTCGCGCTCGGGCGGCCGTGACCGTCTAGTTCCAGCCATCATGTCGGCGAGCCAACTCCCTATCGTCGCGGCTGCGATCGGTTCGACTTTCGGCGGAACCGCCGCTGTGGTGGCGCGGATTCTCGCGCCCGAAGTGGGACCCACGACCGTCAGTCTGCTGCGATATCTTGGTTTGCTCCTGCTGCTTCTCGCGCTGGCGCCGTTGTTTCGTGCGCGATGGCCGCGGATCGCGCGGCCCGACTGGCCCATCATGATCACCTTCGGTGTGCTGCAATTCGCGCTGTTCGGCTGGTTCTTCAGTGCCGGCTTCGCCTATGTGAGCGCGGCACGCGGCGCCATCGTCCTTGCGACGATGCCGATCCAGACGTTGATCATCGCCGCGATCGCCGGCCGCGAACGCTTCACGGTGACGAAGCTGCTCGGCACGCTGCTGGGCGCCATCGGTGTCGCCACCGCGCTGTGGAGCGATGAGGCGACGACGTCGCCGGACAGCTGGAAGGGGGATTTATGCCTGCTGGCGGCGGGGTTCGTGACCGCGCTCAATTCCGTCCTCGTCGGCCCCTATCTCGTGCGTTACTCGGTCTATGCCGTGAGCGTCCTCGCGACGCTCATCGGTTGTCTGCTGCTCGGTTCCCTCTTCCTACTGTCGGGGGCCTACGTCGAGCTGGCGCAGCTCAGCTCCCGGGGCTGGCTGGCGATCGTCTATTTCGCCGCGGTGCCGACCTTCCTCGGGTTCATCAGCTGGACGTGGGCGTTGAGCCGTGTCGCGCCAACGCGTGTCACCGTCACCGTCGTGCTCAACCCGATCGCCGCGGCCGTCGCCGGCGCATGGTTCCTGGGTGAGCGGATCGATCCGCGCATTCTGATCGGGCTCGCCCTCGTCACGGCCGCGATCGTCGTGGTCAACTGGCCGAGCCGCGGACGCGTACAGACCGACTCCCCGCCGGCGAAGCGTTGACCACGCCTGGGTCCGGCATTCCGATGCCGACCGCGTCGCGTGCCGACGCATCGAGGAGCGGATCGAGGTGGAAGTCATCTTCTGCTACACAGGCCGTGGTCAAGCGCGGCGCAGCCGCGCGGAGGAGGCAAGATGGGTACGCGTAAGCGAATCGCGCCGGCTCGGCCGAAGATCGCGGCCCGACCGCGCACGCCACCACCGGCCGCGGTGACATCGGCCAACCCCATGGGAACCGACGGCTTCGAGTTCGTCGAATACACTGCGCCCGACACCAAGGCGCTCGGGCGCCTCTTTGCGCAACTCGGCTTCGACGCCGTTGCGCGGCATCGCTCGAAGGACGTGACGCTCTATCGTCATGGCGGCGTCAATTTCATCGTCAACGCGGAACCCGATTCGTTCGCTCAAGCCTTCGCACGCGTCCACGGGCCCTCGGCATGCGCGATGGCGTTTCGTGTCGCCGATGCCGCGCAGGCTCTCGAGCGCGCCGTGCGCTTGGGGGCCAAGCCCGTTCAGGGCCGGGTCGGGCCGATGGAACTGAACATCCCGGCGATCGAGGGAATCGGCGGCTCGGTCATCTATCTCGTCGATCGATACGGGCCAGCCGGTTCCATCTACGACGTCGATTTTCGCCCGATCCCGGGTGTCGCCGCCGATTCGGCGGGGCTCGGGATCAGCTACATCGATCATCTCACGCACAACGTTCATCGCGGCCGCATGGATCTCTGGGCCGGTTTCTATGAGCGCTTGTTCAATTTTCGCGAGATCCGCTACTTCGACATCGAGGGCAAGGTGACCGGCCTCAAGTCGAAAGCGATGACCAGCCCGTGCGGCAAGATCCGCATCCCGATCAATGAAAGCGCCGACGACAAGTCGCAGATCGAGGAGTACCTCACGGCCTACAAGGGTGAGGGCATTCAACACATCGCGCTGGGGTGCACGGACATCTATGCGACGGTGGAAGCGTTGCGGCGGCGAAAGGTCAAGTTCCTCAGCACGCCCGCAACCTACTACGAGGGCATCGACAGGCGACTTCCCGGGCACGGCGAGAATCTCGCGCGGCTCGAGCGCAACCGGATCCTGATCGATGGCGCACCCACGAAGGGCGGCGGCAGGCTCCTGCAGATCTTCACCGAAACGGTGATCGGCCCGATCTTCTTCGAGTTCATCCAACGCAAGGGCGATGACGGATTCGGCGAGGGAAATTTCCGGGCGCTGTTCGAATCGATCGAACTCGATCAGATCCGCCGCGGCGTGATCAAGGCCTGAGGCGGACGGAGGAACGCGCGATGCGCAAGTGGATCAGCTTTCCCAAGCACGCCGGTACGGCGTCGCGCCAGGCCCATACGAATATTCCCGCCGGGTCGTTCGAACGCGAACTCGGCAAGGAAGGCTTCTTCGGTCCGGTCACCCAGATGTATCACGCCCATCCGCCAACGGGCTGGACCGCATGTGAAGGCGAGTTGCGGCCGCGGGCCTACGATCTCAACAAGCTGCAGGCGATCTCGGCAGACCCCTGGCGGGCGATTCCGATCCTCGGCAATGCGGCGTGCAAGCTGCGTTGGTGGCGCATGGAGGGAAAGATGGATTTCCTCGCGCGCAACGCCGACGGCGATGAACTCATCTTCGTGCATGCGGGCGCCGGCGACCTGTTCTGCGATTACGGGCGCATGCCGTTCCGCGAGGGCGACTACATCGTCCTGCCGCGCGCGACGATGTGGCGCATCGAGGCGAGCGAGCCGGTGACGGCTTTGTTGCTCGAGGCGACGAATGATTCCTACAAGCTGCCCGAGAAGGGACTGGTCGGCCGCCATGCGATCTTCGATCCGGGCGTGCTCGGCGTGCCGGAGATCGATGCTGCCTTCGACGCGCAGAAACACGAGCGGCCGACGCGCGTCATCATCAAGCGGGGCGGTCGACTCACGACGATCACCTATCCATTCAACCCGCTCGACGCGCTGGGCTGGCAGGGCGATCTGGCGCCGGTGCGGATCAACTGGCGCGACATCCGTCCGCTGATGAGCCACCGCTACCATCTGCCGCCGTCGGCGCACTCGACCTTCGTCGCGTCACGCTTCGTGGTCTGCACCTTCGTCCCGAGACCGGCGGAGAGCGATCCCGATGCTTTGAAGCTGCCGTTCTTCCACAACAACGACGATTACGATGAGATCATCTTCTACCACCGCGGCAAGTTCATGAGCCGCGACAACATCCGGCCGGGCATGATGACGCTGCATCCCTGCGGCGTGACGCATGGCCCGCATCCCAAGGCCTTCGCGCTCGCGCAGGCCTCGACAGGCGGCCAGATCCTCGACGAGGTCGCTGTGATGATCGATGCGCGCGACGCGATCGACGTCGCGGCGATGCCGTCGGACGTCGAGTGGGCCGGCTATGTCGATTCGTGGAGGGCGAAGCCGGCGTCGGCGCCATGAAGCTGGCAAGCCTCAAGGATGGCAGCCGTGACGGCGCCTTGGTCGTCGTCAGCCGAGACCTCGCGCGCGCGGTCCGCGTCCCGACGATTGCGCGAAATCTGCAAGCGGCGCTCGATGACTGGGCGGCGCGCCATGCCGAGCTCGCGTCGGTCTATCGGCTGTTGAACGACGCAAATCCCGCGCGCTGCGCCGGCGAGCCCGTATTCGCATTCGATCCTGCTGCGGCTGCGGCGCCGCTGCCGCGTGCTTTTCAGTTCGCCGACGGCTCGGCGTATCTCTGGCACGTCGAACTCGTGCGCAGGGCGCGCGGCGCGGAGATGCCGCCGAGCTACTTCGACGATCCGCTGATGTATCAGGGAGTCTCCGACGGGCTCCTGGGATGTCGCGACGACATCGCCTTGCCGGACGAGTCTCACGGCATCGATTTCGAGGCGGAGATCGGCATCATCACCGACGATGTGCCGATGGCGACCTCGGCGGCGGCGGCGCTCCAACACATCAAGTTCGTGACACTGCTGAACGATATCAGTCTGCGCAACCTGATCCCGGCGGAGCTCGCCAAGGGCTTCGGCTTCTTCCATGCCAAGCCGCCTTCGTCTTTCGCGCCTGTTGTCGTGACGCCCGAGGAACTCGGCCCGGCGTGGCGCATGGGCAAGCTGCATCTGCCCGTCGTGACTCATTTCAACGGCGCGCTCTTCGGCCGTCCGGATGCGGGCACGGACATGAATTTCGGGTTCGATCGACTGGTTGCGCATGCAGCCCGAACCCGGTCGCTGTCGGCCGGCACGATCATCGGATCCGGCACGATCTCGAATCGGGATCCGACACGGGGGTCGTCCTGCCTTGCGGAGCGGCGCACGATAGAGAGTCTCGCCGAGGGCAAGCCTTCCACGCCCTACATGAAATTCGGCGACCGCGTCCGCATCGACATATGCGATTCGGAGGGGCGTTCGATCTTTGGCGCGATCGATCAGCGCGTCGTGCGTGCCGCGCCCTCGTGACCGGGCTCAGCGTTGACGCGCCTGCGCGACCAGATTGCGCAGCGTGTCGAGATCGACGGCGCCGGGGATGACGCGATCTCCGATGATGAAGGCCGGCGTGCCACGGATCCCGAGGTCACGCGCCAGCGCGCGGTTGCGCTCGATCTGCGCGGTGATCTCGGGGCGATCCATGTCGGTCTTGAGCCGCACAGCGTCGAGGCCGGACTCCTTGGCCATCGCCAGAATGGTCGCTTCGTCCAGCGTCCCGCGCCGCGTCATCAGCGCGCCGTGGAATTTGTGATACGCGCCTTGCAGATGGGCGGCGAGGGCGGCGCGCGATGCAACCACGGAGTCGGGTCCCAGGATCGGAAGCTCCTTGTAGACGATGCGCAGCTTGGCATCGTTGCGCACGAGCTGGGTCAACGGTGCGGCGACTTGCTTGCAATAGGGACAACGGTAGTCGAAGAACTCGACGATCGTCACATCGGCGTTGGCGGGACCCGCGGTGGGCGCCTCGCGGTCCTGCAGCAACTCCGCTTGTCGCTGCCGGACGACGTTGCTTTGCGATGACGCCTGGTCGGCTTTCTGCTGCGCCTCGAAAGCCTGCAACGCTTCGACGATGACCTCCGGATTTTTCAGCAGGTAGTCGCGGACCAGCGCGCGGATCGCATCCTCCTGCGGCGCGGAGAAGCCCTGCGCTAGGGCGAGGTGCGGAAGCAACGCGACCGTCAGTAGGAGCGTGGCGCCGCGGAACAGACGGAACAACCCGTTCATTTGAACACCTGGATCTCGACGACATGACCGACGGTCGCAGCAATACCGTCGGGCAGGCGTGCAGGCAATGCGCCGATCGCCACAAACGCGAATGTGACTTCGGCGAAGCGATCCTGCGCGAAGAAGCTGCGATAGAGTGCGAGCAGGTCGACGAACTCCGCGATCCAGCCGCCCGTCAGTCCTTGCGCCGGCGCGCGCAGCACGCGTCGCGTGCCGTCTTCGGCGGTCACGACTAGTTCGGTGGACGCGAGCTCGCTGCGCGACGTGCCGGCCCCGCCGAAGCTGATCTCGATGCGCCGATCGTGCGGTGGAAAACCGGCGTGGCTGCGCATCCATCGGTGCGGCAGGATCAGATCCGGTGATCCGCCGCCGCTGAACCCGATGATCAGCCGCAGGCCACGGGCCAGACCGTCGCCGGGGCCGCCACCGAAGGCGGCGGATTCCAGCTTCCACGACCATTCCAGCCCCGGCGCGGAGGTGAGCGCGATGTTGAACTGCCGCAGCAGCGTCGCGCCGCCGGGCGCCGAGAGGCTGAGCACGGGGCGGCCGCTCTGAGTCGTCACGGCGATGTCGGCGGCGCGCTCCGGCGCGATGAGGCTCCAGCCGGGCGGCGGCCGGCGCGGATCGAGGTCGGCCGTCGGACCAAGCACGAGCAATCGATCATTGGGCAATTGCGTCAGCACGGGGAGAGGCCGTGGGCGTGCGCACCCGCCCAGCGCAGATGCGGCGAGCGCTGCAGGGATGAATTGACGGCGCTTCACCGGGGTCTCCGTTGATTGGTTTCCTTGATGTCCTGTGCCTTCAGCGAAAACGACGAATTCGCCGGCAGCTGGCGCAGCGCCCGATCGGCGAACAGCACCGCTTCGGGGCTGCGGCCGAGCTGCGCGAAATACTCCGCCTGCGAATAATCCGCCATTCCCGTTTGACCGTCGCGCGCGTAAGCCTGCGCCAGGAGCCGCCACGTGTCGGCGTCGTCGGGTCGGAGCTGGCGCGCGCGCTCGAGCGTGGCGATCGCCGGCTTGACGGCATCGCTTTGCAATTCGGCCCAGCCCAGCGCCTGCACGATCAGACTCTCCTGCGGCGCCAGCGCCACGGCGCGCGCGTAGAGCGGGCGCGCCTCGCGCGGCTTGCCTTGTTCGAGCAGGAACTGCGCCTTGGTCTCGAGGAAGAACGCGTCGTTCGGCCGCTCGCTGATCAGCGAGTCGAACAACGCGTTCGAGCGCGCGAAGTCGAGGCGTTTGTAATAGGCGATGGCGCGTGCGTAGCGCGACTCGATCGAGTTGTCGCTCTCCTTGTAGAACTGCAGCGCGCGGACCGGGTCGATGAAGCCGATGAGCTTGGCGCGCATCCGCCGATGCTTCTCCGCGAAATCGGGACGGATCGGGACGTTGGAGCTGCGCGCCTGCGCGACGTGGTTGCGTACGAACTCGACCCGATCCCGGCTGATCGGATGCGTACGTACATAAGGCTGCTGACTCCCGACCTGCATCAGCTCCTGCTCTGCGATCACTTCGAGGAATTCCGCCAACCCGCGCGCGGATTGTCCGGTGCGATCGAGCAGCGAGACGCCGGCTTGATCCGCCTGGTTCTCCATGCCGCGGGAGTAGCGCAGCAGGAAGCGCTCGGTGATCGACGGGCCACCGGGACCCGCGACACCGCCCCAGTCATTGGGATTTCCCGAACGCGCGCCACCGACCACCGCACCCATGGTCGCGAGCATCTCGAGCAGCATGGGGATCGCCGCCTGGTTGATCTTCTCGCGCATCTGCAACAGATGCCCGCCCTGGATGTGGCCGG
>JANNTF010000561.1:0-1426 GCA_031403455.1 Alphaproteobacteria bacterium
AACGCCATCAGGAAGCCGCCCATCTGGGCCGGTGTGGCATTTCCCGACATCAGCGCGTCGAACGCGACGCGCGATTCGTCGATGCTCAAGCTATGCCCGTCGGCCACGCGGGCGATCAGGGCCTTGAGCTTGTCCATATCGGCGGTCATGGCGGGCGCTACGTTCTTGGAGGGATACGGCGGCCGGAGGTTTGATCGTTTCCACCTTGTTTGCAACTCTTTCAGCCAAGCCGGCAGTGGCGCATAAAGACGCTTGTCATGACCAAAACGACGTTCGACTCCGCTTAGATGCGCAAGCGCAGGTCCCGGGTGGTGGTACCCGCCATCGCCGCAATCATCGGTGGGCTGCTCCTCGCCGCCCTCTACGGTTTCGCATCGCCACAGCTGGGCTCGGAAACCTTGTTGCGGCTCGTGATTCCCGCGCCCGGCCCGACGGAACCCTTAGCCAGCGCGATCGTGCCGCCGCAGGTGGGGCCTCACCCGCCGATACCGGCGGCGCGACCTGCGATGATCGAGCCGCTCGCGGCGTCCGCGGCAGTGCCGGTCAGCGCCGAAACCGTGCCGGCGATGCGTGCGATCGATGCCGAATGGGAACGCCGCGCGGTATCGGCGATCCCGCTGCCTGGCCGGGCCCTTGTGGCCATCATACTCGATGACATGGGGCTCGAGCGGACGCGGGCGATGCGCGCCATCGCCTTGCCGACACCGATCACACTTTCCTTCCTGCCCTATGGCCGCGATGCGCCGGCGCTCGCGGTGCTTGCCCGCCAGCGCGGCCACGAGGTCCTGTTGCACATGCCGATGCAGCCAATGGGCAGCGAGAATCCCGGACCTCAAGCATTGAATGTGGATCTCGGTCCGCAAGAGATCCGCATGCGGGTGGGCGCCGCGCTCGACCGCTTCGGTGATGCGGTCGGGCTCAACAATCACATGGGCAGTCGCTTCATGGCCGACCGGTCGCTGATTGCTCCCGTGATGGAGGAGCTGGCTGCGCGCGGGCTGATCTTCGTCGATTCGCGCACCGTCAACGCGACGCAAGGCCCCGCTGCGGCCGACATGGTGAGTGTGCCGGCCGTCATTCGCGATGTCTTTCTCGACAACGAGATCACGTTCGAGGCGGTGCTCAAGCAGCTGGTAGAACTCGAGCAGATCGCCAAGCGGAACGGCGCGGCAATCGCGATCGGCCACCCGCATGACGTCACCTTGGCCGCGCTCGCCGGCTGGCTTCCGACGCTGGCTGAGCGCGGATTTCAGGCGGTGCCCGTGACCACGATGATTCGCCGCAAACTCAGCACTGGCGCCGGGGTGATCCGCAGCGCGCGCTGATCGGTCGCTCGCTTCAGTTCTGATAGAGCCGGTCGACAGCAGCGGGATCGATCACGACGTTCATCCGGTCTCGCAAGGCGCGCACATATTGTTGGCTGAGC
>JANNTF010000562.1:0-3890 GCA_031403455.1 Alphaproteobacteria bacterium
AGATAGCGCATGTCGAACCCGATCCCATTGTCGCAGACATCGAGCTCGCAGAGCTGCCGCCCCTTGCCGGCCGCCGAGGCGGATCTGTCCTTGACGATCCGGCTCGTGACCCGCACCACCGGCGCCTCGCCGCGACGGCGAAACTTCAACGCGTTGCTGATCATGTTCTGCAGCAACTGCCGCATCTGCGTCGGATCGGCATCGATTGTCGCGAGCGCCGCGCATTCCACGCGACCACCGGATTCCTTGAGATGGATCTCGAGATCCGAGATCACGTCGGCGGCAACCTGATTGAGATCGCACGCGACCAGCGGCTTCGCCTGGGTCGTCACACGCGCATAGACGAGGAGATCCTCGATCAGCGCGCGCATCCGGCGCGTCGCGCTCTCGATACGGTCGAGATATCCGCGCTCGTCCTCCCCGAGTTTCGACGCGATGCGCTGCTTCAGGCGATCGCCGAAGGCTTCGATCTTGCGCAACGGTTCCTGCAGGTCATGCGAGGCGACGGATGCGAATTCCTGCAATTCGCGATTGCTCCGCTCGAGCTCGATTTCCCGCTGCTTGAGCTGCGTCACGTCGGTATGAAGGCAGACGATGGTGTCGTTGAGGGTGCGTCGCTCGCTGATCAGCAGCCAGCGTCCATCGGCCAGGCGTCGTTCCCAATCGAGCTGCGGTCCACGATGGCCCGCCAGGCGCGCCTGCAATCTGGCCGCAGGGTCCTGCCCGGGATCGACGGTGTCGATACCGTGCGCGAGTTCCGCGCGCGCGAGTTCCGCATAGTCGACGCCGACGCGAAGGACGCCCTGCAGCTCGGGATAGAGGTCGCGATAGAAGCCGTTGCACACCACCATCTTGTCGTCGGCATCGAAGAGCACGAAGCCTTGCGACAGACTCTCGATGATCGCCTGGCGCGTCCCCTCGGCGGCGGAAGCGGCCCTGAGCTCCGCCTCCTTGATCCGCGTGGCGTCGAGAATGACGCCGTCCCAGACCACCGTGCCATCGGCCAGCCGGTTCGGGCGCGCGAGGGCATGGGTGAACTTTCGCCGTCCGTCGCGCGCGATGATCGTCGCCTCGACATCCCACAATCTCATCTCGCGCGAGGCTTCGATCAGGCGATCGCGAAAATTCTCGCGATACTCGGGGCCATGACGGTCGAACAGCGCGTCGGGATCCGAGAGTATCTCGTCGGGCGGCACGCCGAAGAGTTCGCGCGCGCCATCGCTGATGTAGGTGTATCGGATATCGCCGCTCGGCGAGACCGTGCGCTGGTACACCACGCCGGGAATGCTCGCCGCGAGCGAGGCAAAGCGCTCATTTGCCGAGCGCAGCGCGATGGCCCGACGATCGTGCTTGATCGCGAAGCGCACCAGCGCCGTCAAGGCGGTGGCGATGCGCGCGTCGTGGGTGTCCGGCGCGCGGGGCGTGCGGAAAAACAGCATGAGCGCGCCGAGCGCCGCGCCATGTCGATCGAATGTCGGATGCACCCAGCACGCGCGCAGGCCGGCAGCCAATCCGGCCCTGCGGATCGGCGCGGCCACGGGATCGCTCGCCAGATTTGCGACGACGACATCGCTGCGCGCGCGGATGGCGAGGCCGGCCGGCGTGGCGACGTCGTCGGTCCGCGCACCGTGGATCGCCGCCGCATAGTCCGGAGGCAGATGTCGGGCCAGGACGTTTTGCAGCAGCTGCGTGTCGGGATCCACGATCTGGATCACGCAGATCGCGGAGTCGAACAGCTCTTCGGCGAGCTGGCCGATCTGCTCCAGACTCCGCTGGAGCTTGCCCGCCTTCGAGATGATCCGGAGAATATCGGCCTGGCCATTGACCAGATGCAGCAGCCGCTCGGATCTCGGCTGCTCCGCCGGTTCGGTCGCGACAGGCAGCGTCGACCAAAACCCAGGGCGATCCGAACGGGCGGCGGTCGAAGCGTCTGGCGTCTGCATGTCTCTGCACTCGGTTGCCCAGTCGAGCGTCAGCGGCGCCGTCATTCGGCTCGACCGAAAACGCCACGACACCCTGACAACCCCAGTTTTTAGCCGGAGAAGCGCTAACGGCGCGTTAGCGGGGCGGCCTGCGGGGAGCGGATCGGGAAACTGTCGCGGTTCGGCAAGAATTAACTGTTGATGCGCATGATCGTCCCCAATCACCGAGGCCCTTGAACACAACACGACGGGAATCGACATGACCAACGCGCAGCGCGCACTCGCGCCCTTCGACGATGAAACGGCGCCGCAGCAGATGAGTCGCGTGACGCGCGACGTGAGCCCGCCACGACGGACCGGACGTCTCGAGCAACTGGAAGCGCAGGTATCCTGCCTCCTCGAGCGCATGAAGATCGCGGTGATCCATGGCGGCGACAAGAGCGATGCCGGCGCCGTGATTCATCAGACCGCCAATACTCGTTCGTGGAAGAGTTACCGCAGCGTCGCCGAGGATATCGGCGCGTCCCTGACGCGGCTGGGGGCGAAGACAGTCCACATCATGGCCGACGACATGACGCTTGGCGAAAATCTGCGCCGCGCGGGAATCGACATGGCGTGGCTGAACACCGGTGGCGTTCAGGGCTACAGCCCGATGAGCCATGCCGCGGCGATGCTGGAGATGTTCGGTATTCCCTATGTCGGGCACGACCCTCTCGCTGCCGGCATGCTCGACAACAAGCTGGTCTTCAAGCGCGAACTCCAGGCTCTGGGCGTCAGGAACGCCCCCTTCGTGGGCTGGCATCCCTCGCGCGGCCCCGCCGATCCGACGCAGAGCCCGGCCTTCGCGCGGGCATTCATCAATTACGACGGACCGTTCGTCGTCAAGCCCGTCTCCGGACGCGCATCGCTGCATGTCTATGTCGTCAATGATCGCAACGGTCTGGCCGCCATGGTGGACCAGGTCTTTCGCGCCACCAACAATCACGTCCTGATCGAAGCCTTTCTTCCCGGTCGCGAGTTCTGCATCGCGGTGTGCGGCGGCGTCGTCTCGGCTGGACGCCGGCTCTCGCATAAGAACGAGGCCTTCGTGTTCTCGCCCGCGGAACGAATTCTCGCCGCCGGCGAGCGCATCTTCACGTCGATGGACCAGCAACCGATCACGGTGGATCGCGTTCACCTGCTCGAGGGCGAGTCCGAAAGCGAGACCATCGCGCGCCTGCACGAGATTGCCCGCACCGTCTTCATGGACCTGAACCTGGGAACCCTCATCCGCCTCGATCTGCGCATGGGCCCCGACGGCGAACTCTACGTCCTCGAAGCCAACCCGAAGCCCGATCTGGCGAAGCCCACCAGCAAGAAGACCAGCATCGTCTGCGTCGGCCTGGGGCTTTGCGGCATGGACTACGACGATCTGATCCTGTCGCTCATCGCCGAGCGTATCGACCTCGTCTTCCGGCAGGGTCGCGGCTCGCCCCATCACCTCATCGAGCTGCTCTCTTAGGTCGATGTTGCGGTCAGGATCGGAAATCGTCCCATGAGCACCCGCGGCGGATTCAAGCGCGCCCTGTTCGACGCCTGCATGATGGCCGTCGTCTCCGGTCTCTCGCTGTTGCTGCTGATCTATGTCGGGCTCGGCGAGGCGACGCGCGTCTATCAGCAGTTCCAAGTCGAGAAGCTGTTCGCGCAGACGCGGGTCATCCAGAGTGCGATGGAGCAATTCCTGCGCCCCGGCCTGGCGATGAAGAATTTCATCGGGTTCAACTCGCTCAGCGAGCGGATCATCGATTCAGATCCGTCGATCGTCGCGATCGCCGCGTTCGACCGCGCCGGCCGGGCGATCTTCACGACCGGCAATCCGGCCATCGGATTGCTCAAGAACAATCCGCTGATGGAGTCCGAGAGCAAGATCGCGAACGATGTGCGCAGCGATGGACGTCACACCCAGGTCGTGTTGCCGCTGCACGACAG
>JANNTF010000563.1:0-8464 GCA_031403455.1 Alphaproteobacteria bacterium
CCCACCTCATGCGCATAGCCGCAGAAGAACGGGTAGTACTGCGCGGGATCGGCATGCAGCGAGACCGTCAGCACGTCGGCGCGCCGCCAGAAGATGTCCTGCGTGCCGTTGCCATGATGCACGTCGACATCGACGATCGCGACGCGCTGATGGCGTTCGCGCAGGATCTGTGCGGCGATGGCCGCGTTGTTCAGGAAGCAGAAGCCGCCGGCCTGATCGCGATAGGCGTGATGGCCGGGCGGACGGCACAGCGCGTAGACGGCGCGCTCGCCGGCATTCACGATATGGGCGGCATGTGCGGCGCTATTGGCCGCCGCGCACATCGCCGCCCAGCTGTGTTCGCCGATCGGACATGCCGTGTCGGCCATGTGCATGCCGGCACGACCGACGATCGAGCGCGGATAGGAGCGCGTGGCGCCGGCGGGATGGACATTGGCGACGACTTCGTCGCCGGCATCCGGCAGCGCGCGCCACAGCGACCAGGCATGTTCGAGGAAGTCGAGATAGCGCGCGTCGTGGACCGCCGCGCGCGCCGCGTGGCCATGATCGGCGGGAGCGACCAGGTCGAGACCCAGACTGCGCACGCCGGCAAGAAGACGTTCCGCGCGTTCGGGCTGCTCGGCGCTGCGCGAAGCCGGCTTGCCGCGCACGAGAAAGAATCGCGGGTCGTGCAGGGCATGCCCTGTCGAGTAGATCGTCTTCACGACTCAGCCGCGACCGGCGCGCCGTCGGTGATCGTCGTCATCAGAGTGTCGCGAGACGCGCCTGTGTCGCGCGTTCGATCGCCGCGGTGACGAGACGGTCGAGCCCCATCGCCAAGCGCAAACGCTGCAGGATGCGCAATTCCTCGACGGGCACGCGGCCATCGATGGCGGCCACTTCGGTGGCGCAGAGGTAGCAGGTCTCGCGCAAGTGGTTCGGCACCGCGGCGGTGATGAGGTTCAGAGCGCGCTCGACGCCATCCTTGAGGTGGACGATGACCGCACATTCCTGCGCGATGTTCGGCAGATCGTTCTCGTCGAACGCCGCGAAGACGGGCAGCTGGCGCACTTTGCGCCCGATCAGCTTCAGCTCCTTGTCGGTGATGTCGCGATCGGATCCGGCGACGAGAATCATCGCGTAGACGAGTGCTTGATGCGGAGAGATTTTCGATGAGTCGGGGATTTTTGTCATGGCGCGGATTTAATGCGATGCGCGCGCTTGGTCAAGCCGACGCATTTTCTCGACACCTGAACCGCGCCTCTCTAGCGTCGCGCGCCTCATGCAAGCCGTCGTCGACGTCGTCCTGCCCGTGTTCGGTCTGATTTTTACCGGTCTTCTCGCCGGTCGTTTCGGCGTGCTCGGCCAGGACTCGACGGAGGCCCTCAACAAATTCGTTTACTGGTTCGCGCTGCCGGCCTTGTTCTTCGTCGGCATGTCCCGCGTGCCCGTCGCCGACGTGTTCAACACGGCCTACATCGCCACCTTCCTTGGCGGCGTGCTCGCGGCCGCGCTGGTCGTGGTGCTGGTCGCGCGTTTCGCCTTTCCGGCGCGGCCGGAGGAGACCGCGGTTGCGGCTTTCCTCGGCGCGTTCTCCAATTCCGGCTACATGGGCATCCCGTTCTTCCTGACCGCTTTCGGTGCGGCCGGGCAATTGCCGGTGATCATCGCCAGCGTGCTCAATGGCGCGGTCGTGGTCAGCGCGGCGGCGATCGCGGTCGAACTCACCCTGCATCGCGCGCGTGGTGTCGGCGCGGCGCTCAGTGAAGTCGCCAAGGCGATCGTCGTCAATCCGTTGATGATCGCCATGGCCGGCGGCATCGTCTGGAGCGCGTCCGGTCTCACCTTGGCACGACCCTTCGCGGTGTTCTTCGATCTTCTCGGCGCGTGCGCGGGTCCCTGCGCGCTGTTCGCGGTCGGGCTGTTCCTGGCCGGCCAGAACACGCGCGCGCTGTTCGATCGTCAACGCGGCACCGAGGTGATGTGGGTCAGTTTCGTGAAGCTGGTGGTGCAGCCGCTCGCGACGTGGATCATCGGGAGCTTCCTCGGACTATCGCCCTTCTGGCTGGCCTGCGCGGTGATCTCCGCCGCGTTCCCGGCCGGCGCGACCGCCTTCGTCATCGCGCAGCGCTACAAGGTCTATATCGAGCGCACGTCTGCAACGATCCTGGTGTCGACGGTGCTCTCCCTCCTCACGCTGTCGGCGCTGATGGTCATGCTCGACCCCAAGCCATGAACCAGATGACGGACGCCTAGCTGCGCGCGTCGGTCAGTCCAGTTCGAACGCGCCCTCGTAACGCGTGCCGAGGGCAGGGTCCTGATCTTCCTTGCGCAGATAGCAGCCGCCGACGACGAGCACCTCGACATCGGTGCCCATGAAGCAGCGAAACGCGTCCTCGGGGGTGCAGACCAGCGGCTCGCCGCGGACGTTGAAGCTCGTATTGACGATCACCGGGCAGCCGGTCTTGGCTTTGAAGGCCGAGATCAGCGCGTGATAGAGCGCATTGGTCCCCTTGTGCACGGTCTGGATCCGCGCGGAATAGTCGATATGCGTCACGGCGGGAATCTCCGAACGCGGCACGTTCAGCTTCTCGATTCCGAACAGCGCGGTCTCGGCCGCTGTCATCTCCCGGCGGCGTCGCGCGACGACGTCGGCGACGAGCAGCATGTAGGGGCTGTCGGCATCGATCTCGAACCAGTCCACGACATCCTCGCGCAACACCGACGGCGCGAAGGGGCGGAACGACTCGCGGAACTTGACCTTGAGATTGAGCAGCGCCTGCATCGTGGGCGACCGCGCGTCGCCGAGAATCGAACGCGCACCCAAGGCGCGCGGCCCGAACTCCATCCGGCCCTGGAACCAGCCGATGGCCTTGCCTGCCGCGAGCGCATCCGCCGTGCGCTCGACGATCTCCGCTTCCTCGTGCGACGTGAAGCGTGCGCCCGCCGCGGTCAGGCGCCGGCGAATCTCGTCATCCCCGAAAGCCGGCCCTAGAAAGGCGCCGCGCATCATGTCCTGTCCGGGCTCGACCTGACGGGGCATGCCACACATGCCGTAATAGGCGGCCAGCGCGGCGCCGAGAGATCCGCCGGCATCGCCGGAGGCAGGCTGCACCCAGATCCGATCGAACTTGCCGTCGCGCAGCACCTGGCCATTGGCCACGCAGTTCAACGCCACGCCGCCGGCCATGCACAGCGCGCGCGCGCCGGTCTCGGCGGCCACCGCGCGCGTCAGCTTGATCACCACATGCTCGAGCGCCGCTTGGATCGAGGCGGCGAGATCCATCTCGCGCTGGGTCAGCAATTGTTCGGGCTTGCGCGGCGGCCCGCCAAACAGCTCATGGAACCGCTCGTTGGTCATCCGCAGGCCGCTGGCGTAATCGAAATACGCCATGTTCAACCGGAACGATCCGTCATCCCGCACGTCGATCAGATGGTCCAGGATCGTCTGCGTGAAGCGTGGCTCGCCATACGGCGCCAGCCCCATCACCTTGTACTCGCCGGAATTGACCTTGAAGCCGGTGTAGTAGGTGAAGGCCGAATAGAGCAGGCCAAGCGAGTGGGGAAAGTGGATCTCCTTGCTGATCTTGAGTTCGTTGCCGCGGCCCATCGCGACGGACGTGGTCGCCCACTCGCCGACACCGTCCATCGTCAGCACAGCCGCATCCTCGAAGGGCGAGGCGTAGAAGTCGCTGGCGGCGTGGGAGAGGTGATGCTCGGAGAAGAGCAGCTTGGCGGCCCAATCATGCGCCCCGCCGATCTCCTTCAGCTTGTCGCAGAGCAGGCTGTTCTGGAACAGCTTCTCGCGCAGCCAGACGGGCATCGCCATGCGAAACGATTTGAAGCCGCGCGGCGCGAACGCGAGATAGGTCTCCAGCAAGCGCTCGAATTTCAGGAAAGGCTTGTCGTAGAACGCGACGAAATCGACATCCCGGAGATCGAGCCGAGCCTCCGCCAGGCAATAGCGGATCGCATGCTCCGGGAAACGCGCGTCGTGCTTGCGCCGGGTGAACCGCTCCTCCTGCGCTGCCGCGACGATGCGCCCGTCGACGACCAGCGCGGCGGCGCTGTCGTGGTAGAACGCCGATAGACCGAGAATCCGCACGATCGTCCCTCGATCTAGAAGATCGTGTAGATGAACGGCGCGATCGCGCTGCCCTGGACCAGGATCAGCAGGCCGCCGAAGACGGCCAGCAACAAGATGATCGGCAGCAACCAGAATTTCTTTCGTTCGCGGGCGAAGGCCCACAGCTCGGCGATGAATCTCACGGCTCGGTCCCTCAGAATTGTCGTCGCATCGTCTTCGGTTCCGGCCCGGGCGGCTCGCGTTTCACCCAATAGGATGTCGCTGTGGGATCGGGACCCGCGCCGATGGAGTGCTTGCCGAACAGCCGCATGAGCAGCCCGATCGGCGTGATCACGAGGAAGAACATCAGCCCCAGGACCAGCGGGTTGACGATCTTGTGCAGCAGGAGGCCGAATTTCAGCCACCCGCGATTCAACGGCGCCAGGATCGCCGGCTTGCCGAAGGCGATTGCGACCAGCACCGCAGCCACCGCGAGCGCCCACCACCGCACGGCGTCGCCATGAATCAGTGGAAAGGCGGCGATGACGGTGAAGACGACGGCGAAGGTGAGGCCGAAGCTGCGATCGGTCGGGCCGATCACAGCATCTTTTCGTGCGATCGCCTCATCGATCTCGGTGGAGCCGGCCATGACGGATGTTCCTCGGCTAAGCTGCTGCTAACGCGTGCACTGCCAGCGTCACGTCAACCAGAGACGCAATCCATTGGGCTGTCAACACCACTACCGGCTTACAGCGCCTGCATCGCGCATCATGCGATTGATCGTCGCGGACCCGGCGCGCGTCACGGCGCACGGCCTCGCAGCAGCGGCTTCAGCGTCTCGGCGTAGGCGGTCGCGAGGGTTGCATAGCCATAGCCGCTGGGGTGGCAAGACTGATCCGGCCCCTGGTTGAATCGACTCCAGTCGGCGCCCTCCATTCTGGCGCCGATGACGACACCGTTGCCGGGCAAGCGCGGCGCGAAGTCACGGATCCAGAGCGCCGCGCTGGTGCGATCGCGCCGGTTCTGCGGCATGAAGATCACGGCCGGCTCGAGGCCGGTCTGCTGCGACCAGAGGAAGAAGTCACGCACCACCGCGAAGAGCGGGACGGTCAGCCGCGTGTCGCCATAATCCGCCTCGTATTGCCGATCGCGCATCTTGTTCGCCGTGGCCTTGATGCGGCTGACGCCGCTATTGGAGCTCAGCGCGCGGATCAGCGACACCGCGTAGGGGAAGTGCGGCGCCGGGCGTGCCCAGAAATCGGTCTCGAGCGCGGCGATGGCCTGCGCCTTGAATTGCGCCACGTCGGCGACCCCCTCGGCCGCGGGCTGATGGAGAGTCTCGCCGATCAGATGCGGGCGCAGCCCGAACACGTTGCGCTCGTCGTCCGAGTAGATCGGCACATAGCCATTCACGTTGCGCCGAAGATTTTCGTACATCACGCCGAGCACGATCGCCTTGGCGTTTGGGTAGTCGGCGTGGCGCGCCTTCGCCTTGAGCACCGCCTGCAGCGGGCTGTAGCCGCCGACCCCCAGATTGGCCGCCATGATCCGGTCCTGTCGGAACAGATGCGCCGCAATCGTCTGCTCGTCGCCGACTTCGTCGCCATGCGTATAGCTGTCGCCGATCAGGATCGCCGTGACCCTCGACGCCTCGTAGCTTGGGAAGCTGCGCGCGCGCGCACCGTCATAGGTCGCGACATGCCGTCCACCATCGCAATCCTCGGTGATCCGGGTCGAGCCGGGGACGTGATCCCAACCGATCGTCGGCGACATCGCGGTTGCCTTGAACTCGGCGTAGCGCGGCGCATCGACCGCCGCGATCGCCGCCACCAAACTGGGAGACGCGAAGAGTTTCGGCACCAGCATCGCGGTGATCAGACCCAGCAGCTCGAGGCAGATCAGCGATGGGATCGCTGCGAGCAGGAAATTCTGTACCAGACTCTTCATCAGCGCTCCGAGTTGCGGGGGAAGTGGCGTCGGCAGGCGCATGCCGCCGCGATGTTGCGCGCCGCCACGGCCAAGCTAGGGCGCGCGTCATCGCAGCGTCCACACTCACGTGACAGCGCGCATCCATCGGACGACAGGCGGAGGCTTCGTGATCGCTGTGCGCGCACTGGTCGTGAGCGATTGATGCCTCACATTTACGCAACCAAGGCGCTGGATCGGTCGCGTGTCGTCGGGGCATGCTGCGTGACCGGATGCTCTTTTGCTTTGGCATACAAGGAGGAGTCGATGACGAGAAGTTTGATTCTGGCGGCCGCGCTGGCGGCCATGATGATCGCCGCACCGCCGGCGCTGGCGCAGGACAAGATCACCTTCGGCACGGATTGGCGCGCGCAAGCCGAGCACGGCTGCTTCTATCAAGCCGTTGCGAGCGGGATCTATCGCGATCACGGGCTCGACGTCACGATCCGGCAGGGCGGGCCGAACCTCAACCACCGCCAATTGCTGATCAATGGCAGCATCGATTTCAACATGGGCTCCAACGCCTATGGCGCGCTCAACTTCGTGCGCGAGAACATTCCGATGGTGGCGGTCGCGTCGATCTTCCAGAAGCTGCCGGCGGTGCTGATCGCGCATCCCGGCCAGGGCAACGACACGATGGCGGCGCTCAAGGGCAAGCCGGTCCTGATCTCCACCGATGCGCGCGCGACCTGGTGGCTCTTCCTCAAGCAGCGCTTCGGCTACACCGACGACCAGATCCGGCCGTACACGTTCAACATGGCGCCGTTCCTCGCCGACAAGAGCCTCGTGCAGCAGGGGTACCTGTCGTCGGAGCCGTACTCGATCGAGAAGCAGGCGGGCGTGAAGCCGGTCGTGATGCTGATCGCCGATTCCGGCTTTGCCGCCTACTCGACGCTGATCGAGACGTCGCAGCGTCTGGTGCGCGAGAAGCCGGACCTGGTGCAGCGTTTCGTCGACGCATCCGTGAAGGGTTGCTACGGCTACCATTATGGCAACCCGGCGGCGGCGAATGCGCTGATCAAGCGCGACAACCCTGAAATGACCGACGATCTGCTCGCCTACGGAATCGCCAAGATGAACGAGTACGGGATCGTCGATTCCGGCGACAGCAAGCAGCTCGGCATCGGCGCGATGACCGAGGCGCGCTGGCAGGAGTTCTTCAAGTCGACCGTCGCGGCCGGCGTCTATCCGGCCACGCTCGACTGGCGCAAATCCTTCACGACGCAATTCGTGAACAAGCGGGCCGGGATGTGAGTCCAGCCTCGCTGGTGCGGCTGAGCGGCGTCGGCAAGGTCTTTGCGACCGGCACGCAGGCCCTGGCGGGTCTCGATCTCGCGGTCGCACAGGGTGAATTCCTGAGCCTGCTCGGGCCATCGGGCTGCGGCAAATCGACGGCGCTGCGACTGATCGCCGGTTTGACGGCGCCATCCTCCGGCAGCATCACCTGGAGCGATGGCGCCGCCGATCGCGGGCCTGGCGAGATCGGCTTCGTCTTCCAGGAGCCGACGCTGATGCCCTGGTCGAGCGCGCTCGGCAACGTGATGCTGCCGCTGCGCCTGGCAGGGGTGGAGCGCGTCGAGGCCGCGGCGCGCGCCGCGGCGCAGCTGACCGCCGTCGGCCTCGCGGGGTTCGAGCGTGCGGTGCCGCGCGAACTCTCCGGTGGCATGCGCATGCGCGTCTCGATCGCGCGCGCCCTCGTCACGCAACCACGCGTGTTGCTGATGGACGAGCCCTTCGCCGCGCTCGACGAGATCACGCGCTGGCGGCTCAACGACGATCTGATCACGCTCTGGGCGCAGCAGCGTTTCACCGCGATCTTCGTCACCCATTCCGTGTTCGAGTCCGTCTATCTCGCGCAGCGCGTCGTGATCATCGGCGCGCGTCCCGGCCGTGCCGTCGCCGAGCTGAGCATCACGGAACCCGCGCCGCGCGAGCCCGGCCACCGCACTTCGGCGCGCTATGCCGAGCAATGTCGCGCGGTCTCGCAGAGTCTCGCCCAGGCGCTCGGCGCCGCGGCGTGATGCGCGTCCCGGTCCTCGAGCAACGGCAGTTGGAGATCTCGGAGATTCAGCGAGCGATCGGCGGCCGCCCGCTCGGAAGCAGCGCCAGCGCGCCGAGCGTGATCACCGCGAAGGCGCCGCCGGCCAGGAACGGGCTCGCGGCGCCGAATGCATCCCACAGCGCGCCCGCGATCACGCTCGCGCAGAGCGTCGCGACGCCGCCGGCGAGATAGAACACACCGAACGCGGTGCCGCGCAGCTCGACGGGTGCGGCGTCGGCGACCATCGCGGCGAACAAGCCCTGTGTCAGACCCATGTGCAGGCCCCATAGCAGCGTGCCGATCGTGGCCAGCGCGAGACCGGATGCGGCGGCAAGGCAGAGATCGGCTGCGATCAGCACGATGATACCGATCGCCAGGAGCACACGGCGGTTCATGCGATCGGCGAACACGCC
>JANNTF010000564.1:0-5707 GCA_031403455.1 Alphaproteobacteria bacterium
AAGGGGCGGAGATGATCCGTGTCTCATCGAGCAGATTCGACATGAACTCCGGATAGATCAGGTGCAGATCCTGGCTGCCCGCGAGCACGTTGCGGACCTGCTCGGGGATCGGGCCGAGCTGCCCGGCATGGAAGACCTGCACGAGCATCTGTCCATTCGAGAGGCGCGTCACCGCCGCTGCGAAGGCATCGGCGCCGACGCCGGAATGCGTGGCCTGCTGGTCGACATGGCCGAGGCGCAGCGTGATCTGCTGTGCGTCCGCCGGCGTGGTGATCGCCGTCAGCATGGCGCCTGCCAGAAGCAGGCCGAGATTTCGTATCCTCATCGTCAATCCTCCGTTGGTTCCGATCGGTGACTCAGAAGTAGCGCGCCGGCGTTTGCCGACGCAGCACGGCGCCGTTGCGTGCGCCGGTGAGCTGGCCGTCGCGCAACGTGATACCGCCGTTCACGACGACGTGCGTCATGCCGTCGGCGAGCTGGTTGGGTTCGAAGGTCGTGGCGCGTTCGGCGAAGAGGTCGGGATCGAAGATCGCGACGTCGGCGGCCGCGCCCTCGCGCAGCACGCCGCGATCGTCAAGCTTCATGACCGACGCGGGCAGGCCGGTGAGACGATGGATCGCCTCCTCCGCGGTCAGCGCGTGACGCTGCTTGACCATGAAGCGCCAGAACCACGACGCCCAGGAATAGGCGCCGTGGAACGTCGAGCCCGCCAGCGGTCCGTCGGTGGCCAGCGTCGTCGCGTCGGAGCCGGGCATGCAAAGCGGATGCGAGAAGATCTTCGCCTGCGAGTCCTCGTCGTAACAGAGGATGATCACCATCGGCCGATGCAGGTGATCGATCTCGCGCGCGAGCACGTCGAAGGCGATGTCGTGCGGGTCGCGGCCGAGTTCGCGGCCGATATCGCCGAGCGCGCGGCGCGAGAATTCCGGTACCGCGGGATTGTCGAGCAGGATGATGCGATCCCAGCCGCCACCCGCGACGATGCTCGGATAGGTCTTCATCCGCGCGCGACTCTCGGCGGAGTTGAGGTGCTTCAGCAGCGCATCGCGGCCATCGCGCGTCGCCCAGGGCGGCAGGACGGTGTTGAGGAAGGTCGTGCCATAGAGGCGGGTATGCATGTCGAAGGCGGCTTCGAGGCCGCGCGCGCGCGCTGCAGCGACAGTGTCGATCGAGCGCTCGAGAATGCCGCCGGCCGTGATTCGCGGCAGGAGATGCGAGACCTGCAACCGCACGCCGGCATGCACGGCGGTGCGCACCGCCTCTTCGATCGCCTCGACCGCCTTGTGGTCGCGGTCGCGCGTATGCGTCGCGTAGAGCGCACCTGATTTGGCGACGACGCGGCAGAGCTGCGTGACTTCCGCTTCGGTGGCCGCGCGCTCGGCGGCGTATTCGAGACCGGTCGAATAGCCATGCGCGCCCTCGGCCAGTCCGTCGGCGAGCAGGCCCGACATGCGGTCGAGCTCGGCGGGGTTGGCGGGGCGATCCTCGATGCCGATGGCCGACAGCCTGAGCTGGCCGTTGGGCACGAGCATCGCGACATTGACCGCGGGCCGGGCGCGTTCGAGCCGTTCGAGATACTCGCCCACGCCGCGCCAGGTCAGCGGAAGGCTGCCGTCGAAGCCATAGATCGCCGTCTTGGCGAGCGCCGGGTCGCGCAACGGCGCGCAGCCGAAGCCGCAATTGCCGATCACTTCGAGCGTGACGCCCTGCTTGATCGCCGAGACGGCGCGTGGGTCGAGCAGCAGCGTGTAGTCGGAGTGGCTATGGATGTCGATGAAGCCAGGCGCGACATTGAGCCCGCCGGCGTCGATCTCCTCGAGCCCACGTTCCGCCACGTGGCCGATGGCGACCACGCGACCTTCGGCGATTCCGACATCGGCGATGACAGGCTTCTTGCCCGTGCCGTCGAAGACGGTGCCGCCGCGGATGACGAGGGCCAGAGTCACTTCGCCATCTCCAGCTTGGACCGCAGCATCTGCGTCGCGCGCATATCGAGCTGGCGACCACCACGCTCGACGACCACGCCGTAGCGGTCGCGCGCGGCGGCGATGCTGATCTTCTCGTCGAGCAAATCCTCGAGCACGGCAGCCGGGTCGCGCGCCAGGGGATCGCCGGCGCCACCGCCACCGGCGGCGATATGCTGGAACGAGTCGCCGCGCCGCAGCGCGATCGCCTCCATCGGCATCGTCGGCAGCACGCGCTCCTCGCCATCTGAGCGCAGGAGATTCGACGACGGTCCGCCCGAATCCGCGCCGTCGATGCCGTAGGGTCGATGGCGGCGGCGATCCGCGCGCATCGTGCAGGTCGCGCTCTCGCCGAGCAGCTTGAACTCGCGCACGAAGGACATGCCGCCGCGATATTTTCCGGCGCCGCCGCTGTCCTGGACCAGTCCGTAGCGGACGACCTCGAGCGGCAGCTCGGCCTCGATCAGCTCGATCGGCTGGTTCGAGAGATTGGCCGCCGGATTCGAAATGCCCTCGACGCCATCCTTGCCGGCCCGCGCGCCCCAGGTCCCGACCATCACCTCTGTCAGCACGAATTGTCGTCCGGCATGCGTCCCACCGATCGAGAACAAAGTCGGCCCGCCTTCCCCCGCGGCGATCACCTTGGACGGCACGACCTTGGCCAGCGCGCCCATGATGGCGTCGAAGACGCGATAGCCCATCACGCCGCGTGCGGCGCAGGCCGCCGGCGGCAGTGGATTCACGATCGTGCCTTCGGGCGCGACCACGCGCACGGGCCGCATATAGCCTTCGCAATTCGGAATGTCGGCGCTGGTCACGCAGCGTATCGCGCAATAGGTCGCGGAGCGCACCATCGCGATCGGGCAGTTGATCGCCGCCGGCACCTGACGCGACGTGCCGGCGAGATCGACGGTGATGCCGTCGCCCTCGACGATCACCTTGACCTGGATGCGCAGCGTCTCGGGCGTCTCGCCGATGCCGTCGATGTAGTCGGTGAATTCGTAGACGCCGTCCGGGATCTCGCGGATGAAGGCGCGCATCATGCGCTCGGCCTGGGCCTGCAGCTCGTCGAGATAGGGATGGATCTGCGCCGCGCCGTAGCGCCGGATCAGCTCGCTGTAACCGCGCTCGCCGATGGCGCAGGCCGCCAGCTGCGCCTTCAGATCGCCGAGCACCTGCACCGGCTGGCGCGTGTTCTTCTCGATGATCTTGAACAGCGTGCGGTTCGGGCGGCCTTCCTCGTAGAGCTTGAGCAGCGGCAGGCAGAGGCCTTCCTGGAAGATGTCCGTGGCATGCATCGCCGTGCTGCCCGGCGCGATACCGCCGACATCGCTGTGATGCGCCATCGTGCAGGCATAGCCCTCGAGCGCGCCGTCGATGAAGATCGGCTTGATGACGTAGATATCCGGCAGATGCTGGCCGCCGGCGCCATAGGGATCGTTGAAGATGAAGATGTCGCCCGGCTTCGCGGTCGCGGTCTCCTGCTCGAGGATGTAGTGCATGCCGTCGGGGAAGGCGCCGAGCTGCACGGCGAGCGTCAGGCCCTGCGCGATGATGTGGCCGTGGCGGTCGCAGAGCGCCGTTGAGTAATCCATCGAGTCGCGCACGACGGGCGAATAGGCGCTGCGCATGATCACCAGCGCCATCTCGTCGGCGACCGAGGACAGCGCGTTCTTGACGACTTCGAACGTGATCGGATCGAGCTTGGCGGTCATGACGGATCACCCGTTTCGATTTCGATGTTGCCATGGGCATCGAGCCGCGCGCTTGCGCCGGGCGGGATCACGCATGTGGCGTCGAACTCCTCGATGATGGCCGGGCCCGTTAGCCCCGAGCCGATATCGGCGCGCGACAGGATGGGCGTCTCCAGATGCCCCCACCGGGCGCCGAAATAGGCGCGTCGCGGCGGGCGCGCGGCGACCGCGGAGATGCCGGCGGCCAGCACCGCATCGCGATCGAGATGGCGATGCGCGGTGCGCGACTCGCGGCCGATCACCTTCGCATGGATCAGATCGACGGGATCGCCGATCGAACAATGCCCGTAGGTGCGTTCATGCTCGGCATGGAAGGCGCGCAGCATCGCGTCCTTGTCGGGCAGGCCGGTCGCGACGGGCACCACCAGTTCGTAGGCTTGGCCGCTGTAGCGCAGTTCGGCCACGCGCCGGAACGCGACCGATGCGAGATCGTGGCCTTCGGCGCGGAAGGTCTCGCGCGCCTCGGCCTCGAGTTCGTTGAACACGGTGTCGAGGTGGGTGGCGGCGAGATCGTCCATGCGCCGCATCACCGTGCGCGGGAATTCATGCTCCACGTCGGAGAAGAGCAAGCCGAGCGCGCTGAAGACTCCCGGCGCCGGCGGGATCAGGACACGCGGCATGGCGAGGGACCGCGCGATCTCGACGGCCGCGACCGGCCCATTGCCGCCGAACGCCACCAGCACGAAGTCGCGCGGATCGCGGCCGCGATAGGTCGTGACCGCCTTCACGGCGCGCGTCATGTTGGCGACGGCGATCGCGAAGACGCCATGTGCCGCCGCGTCGAGCGCGAGGCCGAGCGGCTTGGCGATGGCCGTCGTCAGCGCCTGCCTGGCCGCCTCGGCATCGATCTTCACGCGACCCCCGACGAGATGTTCGGGGTTGAGATAGCCGAGCGTGACCACGGCATCGGTGAAGGTCGGCACCTCGCCGCCGAGCCCGTAGCAGACCGGCCCGGGCATCGCGCCGGCGCTGCGCGGGCCGACCTTGAGCGACCCCGACGCATCGAGCGTCACCAGGCTGCCGCCGCCGGCGCCGATCTCGGAGATATCGATGAAGGGCAGCTTGATCGCATAGCCGCCGCCTTTGACGAGCTTGCTCGACAGGTTGATGCCGGCGCCGACTTCGTACTCGGTCGTCCGTGCCGGCTCGCCGGCTTCGATCATCGCGGCTTTCGCGGTCGTGCCGCCCATGTCGAAGGAGATCGCGTTGGCATACCCGGCCGCGCGCACGAGGCGCGCGCAGGCGATCACGCCGGCGGCTGGCCCCGACTCCACGAGACAGGCCGGCTTGCGCATCGCGGACGGCGCCGTCAGCACGCCGCCGCCGGATTGCATGATCCGGATCGGCGCATCGATTCCGCCGCTATGGAGCTGGTGCGCGAGAGAGCGCAGATAGCGCTCCACCACCGGGCCGACATAGGCGTTCACCACGGCCGTGCTCGTGCGCTCGTATTCCCGGATCTCCGGCAGGATGTCCGCGGAGCAGGTGACATAGACATCCTGCCCGAGACGCCGCCGCAGGATGGCAACCGCCTCGCGCTCGTGGATCGCATTGGCGTAGGAGTGCAGGAAGACGACCGCCACGGCCTCGATCTCCGCGGCCGCGATCTCGTCGGCGACTCGCGCCACCGCGTCGCGGTCCAACGGTCGCCAGATCTCGCCACGCGGGCCCATGCGCTCGGGCACCTCGAAGCGATGGCGGCGCGGCACGAGCGGCGGCGGCTTGTCGTATTGCAGATCGTAGAGCACGGGGATGCGCAGCCGGCGCATCTCCAGCACGTCGCGAAAGCCCGCCGTCGTGACCAGGGCGGTCCGCGCGCCGCGCTGCTCGAGGATCGTGTTGGTCGCGACCGTCGTCGCGTGGATCACCTCGTCGATCGCCTGCGCCGAGGTCGCCGCCGCATCCGCGATCTCGCGCACACCGCGCACGACCGCCTGGCTGTAATCCTGCGGCGTGGAGGAAATCTTGTGCGTCCGCACCGAGCCGTCC
>JANNTF010000565.1:0-4312 GCA_031403455.1 Alphaproteobacteria bacterium
GTCGCGCCTCGGCGCTGATCAATCTTCGTCGCGCCTCTACGCTGATCAATCTTCGTCGCGCCTCGGCGCTGATCAATACTCGTCGCGCCACGGCGCTCCACGCCGCCACCCGCCCGCCCGCACGGGCCGGCGCAGCACCAGGCCGCTGCGCGCGCGGATCGAGGTGGGGGCGTAGAGCGTCTTGGTCGCCTCGACCAGCACGACACCGGCGAAGCGCACGAACCACCGGCTGCCGACACGCTCCCACGCTCCCGACGACGTCAGCAGCAGCCGCGAATGGAAGGGCAGCGAGAACACCGCGGGCAGCGTCGCCGTCGGCGTGAAGAGATTGTCGCGCAGCAGGCGCGAGAGCTGGCCGGCCGAATAGGGCTGGCCATGGCCGAACGGCGTGCGATCGACGCGCGCCCAGATGCCGCGGCGATTGGGCACCACGAAGATCACACGCCCCGACCCCGCCAGAACGCGCCACAGCTCGCGCAGCATCGGACGCAGCTGCTCGGTGTGTTCGAGCGCATGGACGACGAGCACCCGGTCGATCGACATGTCGGGAATCGGCAGCGCCGACTCGTCCACCAGCGTCGCGACGTTGGGCCCTTCGGGCGGCCAGTGCAGCACGCCCTGACCGGCCGGCATCAGCGCCAGGACGCGCTCGGCCTCGCCGAGAAAGGATCGCAGATACGGCACGGCATAACCGATGCCGGCGACACGTTGACCCGCGAGATCGGGCCATAGCCGACGAATCTGCGTACGGATCGCGCGGCGCGCGGTCTGGCCCAGCGCCGTGCCGTAAAAATCGCGAAGATCGACGACATCACCGGACATGCGTTTTCAACTCTAGAGCAATCCTCGGGCGAGGGCATGTCTCGAAGCCTGCGGACTTGACGCGCCTACGCCGCCATCAGGGTTGCGCCGGCCAGCGCGCATCGGGCACAAAGTCCTGGGGACTCCATTGGAACTCATCAACCAAGTCATCTTCCAGGTCATCTTCGTCGGCGCCTTGCTCGTGGCGGTGAGCATCCTGCTTGGGATGGTCTCGTCGCGTGTCGGCGCGCCGCTGCTGCTGGTCTTTCTTGGCTTGGGAATGCTGGCGGGCGAGGACGGTCCGGGCGGGATCCCGTTCAGCGATTTTCGCACCACCTATCTTGCCGGGTCGATCGCGCTGGCGATCATTCTGTTCGACGGTGGGCTGCGCACGCCACGAGCGGCCTTCAAGCTGGCGATGTGGCCGGCGCTCAGCCTCGCCACGATCGGCGTCGCCATCACCGCGAGCATTGCCGGCGCGTTCGCCTGCTGGGCGCTCGGGATCAGCTGGCTGCCCGGCCTGCTGATCGGCGCCACGATCGCCTCCACCGACGCCGCCGCCGTGTTCCTGCTGCTGCACGCGCGGGGCACGGAGATTTCCAAGCGTGTCAGCGCCACGCTCGAGCTCGAAGCGGGCATGAACGATCCGATGGCGATCTTCCTCACGATTGCCTGCATCGAACTCATGACGCAGCCGGTCAGCGGGATGGGGGTCACGCATGTCGTGATGATGTTCCTGACCCAGATGCTCGGCGGCGCGGCGCTCGGCCTCGGCGGCGGGTATTTCCTGCTCTGGCTGATCAACCGGATCGAGATCGCTGCCGGCCTCTACCCGATCCTCGCCGCGGCGATCGCGCTCACCGTCTTCGCGGGCGCCCAATTGCTCGACGCTTCGGGATTCCTCGCGGTCTACCTCACCGGCCTCGTGCTCGGAAACAACCGCCATCGCGCGCAGCAGGTGATCAGCCGCTTCCACGATGGTCTCGCCTGGCTCGCCCAGATCTCGATGTTCCTGCTGCTCGGCCTGCTGGTGACGCCGAGCGCGCTGCTGCAGAACTGGTCGGCGGAGATCCTGATCGCGCTCGCGCTCGTCTTCATCGCGCGGCCGATCGCCGCCTTCGTGGCGCTGGCGCCGTTCCGCTTCAGCTGGCGTCAGCGGTTGTTCATGGCCTGGGTCGGATTGCGCGGCGCCGTGCCGATCTTCCTGGCCTCGATCCCGGTGATCGCGGCCGTGCCCGACGCGATGATGTTCTTCAACGTGGCGTTCGTCGTCGTCATCACGTCGCTGCTGATCCAGGGCTGGACGGTCACGCCGGCGGCGCGCTTCCTCGGCCTCGAGCTTCCCCCGACGCCCGAGCCCACGGATCGGCAAGGCATCGACCTGCCGCTCTCCGCCGATCGCGAGGCGGCGAGCTGGCGCGTCGGCCGCCGCAGTCCGGCGATCGAAAGCCTCTACGCCGATCTGACGCTGCCGCGACGCACGCGCATCATCGCGGTGATCCGCAACGGCACGGTGATGAGCCGCGACATGCTCGAGCGCCTCGAGGTCGACGACTACGTGATCGCGCTGACGCCGCCGCAATACGTGATCATGCTCGACCGCATGTTCTCGACGCCGCTCGAGACACGCCGCAGCCTGGCCGCCGATCTCGGCGAGTTCGTCTTCCATGGCGACGTGGCGATCGGGCGGTTGTGCGAGATGTACGCGATCCCGTTCGAGCCGCTGATGCTCGCGGAGACGCTGGACGAGTTCATGCGCACGCGGCTCGGCGGCAGCGCCGTCATCGGCGATCGAGTCCCGATCGGTCCGGTCGAACTCGTCGTGCGCGACGTCGACAAGGCGAAGATCACGCGCGTCGGGCTGGAGATCGAGCCGGCCGAGGAGCGGCTGCCCGCCCTGCGGCTGCTCCGCCGCCTGACCGCCCTGTTCAGACAGGCATAGAACCGCGCTGCATCGCCGCGCTACAAGTTGCGCCATGCCGCTCGAAATCATTCGCATCCCCTGCTTCACCGACAATTACGTCTGGCTGCTGCGGGAGCAGGCGAGCGGCGCGGTCGGCGTGGTCGATCCGGCCGAAGCGGGACCGGTGCGCGCCGCCCTCGCCGCGCGCCGCTGGCGCCTGACTCACATCCTCAACACCCATCATCACGCCGATCATGTCGGCGGCAATCTCGAGCTCAAGGCGGCGTTCGCCTGCACCATCGTCGGGCCGCGCGCCGATCGCGACCGCATTCCCGGCATCGATGTGGCGCTGGGGCGACGGCGAAACGTGGTCGCTGGGCGCCGAACGCGCGCGGGTCTTCGACGTACCGGGCCATACCCGGGGGCACATCGCCTTCTGGTTCGAGGCGGCCAACGCGCTGTTCTGCGGCGACACGCTGTTCGCGCTGGGGTGCGGCCGGATGTTCGAGGGCACCGCGCCCGAGATGTGGAACTCGCTGGCCAAGCTGCGCGCGCTGCCGGACGAGACGCAAGTCTACTGCGCCCACGAATACACGCAGTCAAATGCCCGCTTCGCCCGCCACATCGATCCCGGCAACGCGGCACTCGCGGCGCGCAGCGCCGAGATCGACACGATGCGCGCGCGCGGCGAAGCGACCGTGCCCGCCGCGCTCGGCCTCGAGAAGCGCACCAATCCGTTCCTGCGCGCCGACGATCGCGACCTCGCGCACACCCATGGCTTCGATGGCGGCGATCCTGCCGCCGTCTTCGCGTTCTTGCGCAAGAGCAAGGACGTCTTTCGCTAACCGGAGGAGACGACCCAGATGAAATTGCTCTACTCGCCGCTATCGCCGTTCGTGCGCAAGGTGATGATCGTCGCCATCGAGAATGGTCTCGACGGCAAGATCGAGAAAGTGGCGGCGGCGACCAACCCCTCGGTGCCGAACGCCGACATCGCGAAGCACAATCCGCTGATGAAGATTCCGGCGCTGATCACCGATGACGGGCTCGAGCTGATCGAGTCGAAGGTGATCGTGCAGTATCTGGACGCGCTCGGCGCCAACAAGCTGATCCCGGCGAGCGGCAAGCCGCGCTGGAAAGCGCTGCGCATGGAAGCCATCGCCGACGGCCTCGCCGACGCCGGCATCCTCGTGCGCTACGAGGTCGCGATGCGGCCGAAGGCTCTGCATTGGCCGGAATGGATCAGCGGTCAGCTCGCCAAGGTCGGCAACGCGCTGGATGCGCTCGAGCGCGAGGCGGGCGATCTCGAGGGCCCGTTGAACATCGGCAGCGTCGCCGTCGCGTCCGCCTGCACCTGGCTCGAGTTCCGCGACGTGATCCCCGGCGCGCGCAAGACCCGGCCGAAGCTCTTCGCCTGGATCGACAAGGCCAATCGCGAGCGCCCGTCCTTCGCGTCGACCATGCCGAAGTGAGGACGGCGTACCCGCAATCATTGATCACCCATCAGCTCCGTTCTGATCGTTCGTACCGCCGCCTCGGACGCTGACGGCAAGACGTCCACGAAAATCTCGTTGTAGGCGGGCTGCCCGGCGGCGGACCAGGCGGGCG
>JANNTF010000566.1:0-17042 GCA_031403455.1 Alphaproteobacteria bacterium
TGGCGGCGGTGGAACGAAACGCTCGCTTAACGTGGCGTGTGGACAAGTGGCAGGTTATCCCCGTATTGCGGGTTCGTTCCCCTGAGAGCTGTCGATGAAATCCTTTCACCTCCATCTCGTGTCTGACTCGACGGGAGAGACCAATCTGGCGGTCGCGCGCGCATGCCTCGTGCAGTTCGATGAAGTCGAGCCGATCGAACATGTCTGGTCGATGATTCGCACGGACCGGCAAGTGCTGAAGGTCGTCGCGGGAATCGAAGCCAATCCGGGCGTCGTGTTGTTCACGCTCGTGGACGACAAGATCCGCACCAGTCTGCATGAGGCGTGTCGACGGCTTCAGGTGCCGTGTGTCGCGCTGCTCGATCCCGTGCTGAACGCATTCGGTGAATTCCTGCACGCCAAGGCCGGTCATCGGCCGGGTCGGCAGCATCAGCTCGACGCCGATTATTTCGCGCGCATCGCGGCGATGGACTTCGCCATGAGCCATGACGATGGGCAGGCGCTGAGCGAACTCGACGGCGCGGACATCATTCTGGTCGGCGTGTCGCGGTCTTCGAAGACGCCGACGTGCATCTATCTCGCCAATCGCGGATTGAAGGCGGCGAACGTGCCGCTGGTCCCGCTCGTACCGCCGCCGGTCGAACTCGACCGGCTCAAGCCTTTCGCGGAAGGCGGACCATTGGTGGTCGGGCTCACCAATGATCCGAGTTCGCTCGTGGCCGTGCGCCGCAATCGTCTGCGCCAACTCAATGAGAACCGGGAGACCGACTACACCAATCCGGAATCCGTGCGCGAAGAGGTTCAGGCCGCGCGTCGCATCTTCTCGGCGCATGGCTGGCCCGTGCTGGAGACCTCACGGCGATCGATCGAGGAGACGGCGGCGGCCATCCTCGCGATGCTGCACGATCGTGACGCGGCGGCGCTGCGATGACGGGCGCGCGCCCGTCGTCGCAGGTCCAGCGGGTCGTCCTCGCCTCCGCGAGCCGCACGCGCGCCATGCTGCTCGCCAATGCGGGCATCGAGACCATCAGCGATGCGGCGCAGATCGATGAAGACGAGGTCAAGCGCTCGATGCGCGGCACCGGCGCGGGCGTGGACGAGATCGCCGCGACACTCGCCGAGCTGAAGGCGATGCGCGTCACGCCGCGCCATCGCGGCGCGCTGGTGATCGGCGCCGATCAGATGCTCGAATGCGGCGGCGTGTCCTTCGACAAGCCGCCCGACGCCGATCACGCGATCGCGCAGCTGCTGGCGCTGTCCGGGAAAACCCATCGATTGGTGAGTGTGGCGGTCGTGGTGCGCGACGGGGTTCGATTGTGGCATGCTGCCGACAGCGCGCGCCTGACCATGCGGCGCTTCGATCGCGCCTTCGCGGAGCGGTATGTGCAGGCGCTCGGCCCTGCCGCGACGAGTTCCGTCGGGGCCTATCAGCTGGAGGGTCTGGGGGCCCGGCTCTTCACCCAGGTGGCCGGCGATTTCTTCACGGTGCTTGGCTTGCCGCTGCTGCCGCTGCTCGGATTTCTTCGCACCCAGGGTGTGATCGACACCTAGAGAACGGTCACCACGGCGCTGCCGACACGGTTGAGGAAGAAGGCCGCCTCCTGGCCCGGGCCGACGATCTTGGTCGGGATCATGGCGCCGGTTGCCACCCAATCCCCGGCCCGCAGATAGCTGCCGCGTTTGGGCAATTCATTCGCGAGCCAGGTCAAGGCGTCGAGCGGGTGGCCCATCAAATCGCGTCCAAAGCCATCGGCGACCCAGATGCCTTGGAAGCGCAGTCGGCCGCGCAGCCGGACGAGGTCGATGCGGTCCCAGCCCGGGATCGGCGGGCCCAGGACGATGCCGCCATTCCACGCATTCTCCGCCGTGAATTGCAGCCCGCCGACTTTCACGTAATCGTTGGCGCCGCGATCCTCGAGGAGTTCGACGGCGGGCGCGCAGGTGGTGACGACGCTTTGGACGATCTCGCGGCCATAGGGGCCCTCCGTCCCCGGAAGATCGCGGCCGATCTTGAAGGCCAGGGTGCAATCGACGCCGAGACGGATGAAGTCGCGGGCGCGGACACGCGCCGGGGATTGGTAGATCGTCGCTTCGAAGATCGCGCCGATGACGGGCGTGTCGAGGCGGAACAGGCCCTGCATCACGTGCGATGTCAGCCCGATCTTCCAGCCGGCGACCCGACCTCGCGCCTCGACCAGCCGCTCGCGCAGGAGCAGCTGGACGGCATAGGCCTCGGCGAGGTTGCGCGGCTGTGCGTCGGGCGGCAGTGGCGTCCAGCGAGCGCGGCGGTCGGTCCAGAGATGACGCGTCGCGGTCATCACGCGCATCGCGGCGTCGTCGCGCTGGGCAGCCGTCGACACGATACTCAGCTGCCGGCTGCGCTACGCCGCGATGGACGCGCGCAAATTGCGCAGCAACACTTGGTCGGATGAACCGCAGTCCCGTCGAGGCGGAGATGGCAAACTCTGTTCCGCACCGGTGTACTCCGAGGGCGTGGCGAACCCGCGGCGTCGTGCGCCTCGTGGTTACTGGATTGTTGTTTCCATCGTTCTGGGCCGCGCACGCAAGCGATCTGGCGCCTCTTCCACCTGAAGTAGAAGTCACGACGCGCCGCATCGCACCGATGCGCGACGCCACGGAACTGCGTGCGCGGGGCGCCGTGATCCGCGGGTCGGCGATGCCGCGGGTCGACCAGATCGAGACTCGAAACCGGGCGGCAGGTGGCGGCCCCGGTTTCGATCTCGTGCTCGATCGGTTCCGGTTCGAGAAGCGTTAGCGCCGCTTCTTCGCCTTGGCCTTGGCTTTGGGTTTCGCCTTGGCTTTCGCTTTGGGCTTTGCGCGATCAGCCGCTGCGGCCACGACGGCGATCTCGACCTTGTAGATCGGGTTGGCCAGCCTCGCCTCGACGGTGGCGCGTGCCGGGCCGCAATTCGCGGGCACCCACGCGTCCCACACGCTGTTCATCTCCGCCCAGGTCGTGATGTCGGTGAGCCAGATATTGGCGGAAACCAGACGCGATTTGTCGGACCCGACGGCGGCGAGCAGCTCGTCGATTTGTTTGGTGATCTGTCGCGTCTGGTCCGCGACGGTCGGACCCGGGTTCTGGGCGACTTGACCCGCGAGATAGACGAGGCCGTTGGACGACACCGCTTGGCTCATGCGGGTGCCCGGCTTGATGCGTGTGATCGGCTGACTCGGCATGTGTATCCCCCTTTGAGATTGAATGTGCGCGGACTATACGCGGGCCGACGCGGGCGCGCCTAGCTCTTGCCAAGATCCGATGCTAAGAGCGCGACCCGTGGCGAAACAACGCTCTCCTCGCCGTTCTTCCGCGCGTGTCGAGCCGCATTTCGGGCCCGTGAACGAGCGCAACGCTGCGCCTGCCAAGCGACGCCGGGGCCGCGATCCGGATGCGCCGCCACGCGCTCGCCCGCCCCGACGCTGGCTGTGGCGTGTCGCGAAATGGATGCTCGTGCTGATGCTCTGGGGCGGCATCGCCGGCGCCATGGTGCTGACCTGGTACGCGCTGCGTCTGCCGGATGTCGGTGCGATCGCGAGTTTCGACCGGCGGCCCAGCCTCACCTTCGTCAGCATCGATGGCCAGGTTCTGGCAACCACCGGGGATCTCTACGCTGGCGCGGTCCAGCTCCAGGAACTGCCGCCGCATCTGGTGCGCGCCCTGCTGGCGACCGAGGATCGCCGGTTCTATCGTCATTTCGGCATCGACGTATTCGGTTTGGCGCGCGCCGTTTTCGTCAATCTGCGCGCCGGGCGGCTGGTCCAGGGCGGCAGCACGATCACGCAGCAGCTGGCCAAGAACGTCTTTCTGACGCATGAGCGCACGCTCGACCGCAAGATCCAGGAAACCATGCTGGCGCTGTGGCTCGAGCATCGCTTCAGCAAGGATCAGATCCTCACGATCTATCTCAACCGGGTCTATCTCGGGGCGGGGACCTACGGGGTCGAGGCGGCGGCGCAGCGCTATTTCGGCAAATCGGCACGCAAGCTGAACCTTCATGAGGCGGCCGTGATCGTCGGGCTGCTCAAGGCGCCGTCGCGCTACGCGCCCACCGCCGATCCGGTCCGCTCGCGCGCCCGCGCCTCTGACGTTCTCGATAATCTGGCCGAGGCGGGGTTGGCTAGTCGCGCCGAGGCCGAGGCCGGCAAGAAACTGGCGCTCGGCACACCGTCGATCTCGCCGACTCTGCGCTCGGCGCGCTACTTCACGGATTGGCTCGCCGATCAGGTCTCCGGCTATGTCGGCTATATCGATCGTGATCTGGTCGTGCGCACCACGTTGGACCCTCGCCTCCAGCGCGCCGCCGAGGCGGCGATCGTGGACACGCTCACGCGCGATGGCGAGAAGGCGGATGCCGAACAGGCGGCGCTCGTCGCATTGTCGCCAGACGGCGCCGTGCGCGTGATGGTCGGTGGCAAGGACTACGCGCAAAGCCAGTTCAACCGCGCCGCGCTGGCGCTCCGTCAACCCGGCTCCTCGTTCAAGACGTTCATCTATCTCGCGGCCATGGAGCAGGGGTTGCGCGCCGACGACCGCATCTCGGACGCGCCGGTGACGATTGGCGATTGGAGTCCGCGCAATTACGAGGGCGAAGCGGGTCGTGGCGAGATCACGCTGCGTGATGCGTTCGCCCGCTCCGTCAACACGGCGGCTGTCAGAGTCGCCCAGCGCATCGGGCTCGACCGCGTCATGGCCTCGGCGCGGCGTGCCGGCATCGTCTCCCCGATGCGGCGCGATCTGACGACCACGCTCGGCGCGTCCGAGGTCACGTTGCTCGAACTGACCGGCGCCTATGCGCCCTTCGCCAATGGCGGCATTGCGGTCGAGCCCTTCGCGATCATGGAGATCCGCGACGCCAACGAGCGCATCGTCTATCGTCGCAGCGGCTCGGGGGCTGAACGGGTGATTTCGCGTGGCGCCTTGGCGGCGATGAGCGAGTTGCTCCGCGCGGTGATCGAGCGTGGAACCGGCAGGGCGGCGGCGCTCGACCGGCCCGCCGGCGGCAAGACCGGGACCAGCCAGGAATATCGCGATGCGTGGTTCATCGGCTTCACGGCCGATCTCGTGGCCGGCGTGTGGTTCGGCAATGACGACGCGTCGCCGATGAACAAGGTCACGGGCGGCAGTCTGCCGGCGCGCACGTGGAAGGCTTTCATGACCGAGGCGGGTCGCGGCTTGCCCGCCCAGGCGATCCCCGGCGCGGTGGCGCCGAGTGCGTTGGACATGTTCATCGACGCGCTGGGCGCGCGATCCCAGCCGGCCGCCGGCGGTGAGGCGCCGGCATCGCGCGAGACGCCACGGCCCCGAAGCCCGACCGGCTTTCCCGATCTCAGTCGCGGGAACTGAGCAGCCGGAACGCGAGAGTCGAGCAGACGGCCATCGTCGCGATGACCGCCGCCATCGGCAACGCCGTACCGTCATGGAGATGCCCGACGGCTAGGCCGGTGATCGCGGCGAGACCGGTCTGCAGGAATCCCAGCACGGCGGACGCCATGCCGGCCATTTGCGGGAAAGGTCCGATCGCGCCAGCCATCGCGCTGGGGCTGCAGATGCCGAAGCCGAAGCAGTAGACGGCCATGGCGATGGCGATGAGTGGCGCGCCCCAGGATTCGCTGCGCGTCAAACCCGCGATCGCGGCCAGCACCATGGCGCCGCCGCCGGCGAGCATCACGAGGCCCGACACCCGCAGCATCGCATCGATCCCAAGCCGCGTGGTCAGGCGTGCCGTGGCCTGGGTTCCCAGGAAGTAGCCGAACACCGAGAGCGCGAAATAGAAGCCGAAGGCGCGCGGCGAGGTGTGGAGGACATCGACGAAGACGAAGGAAGAGCCCGAAATGAACGCGAACATGCCGGCATAGGACGCCGCACCGGCCAGCGCGTAGGCGAGGAAACTGCGGGTGCTCGCGATGGCGATGAAATTCGCGAGCAGCCGCGCGGGCTGCGTCGCCCTGGGGTCCTTGTGTCGATTGGTCTCCGGCAGGCCGAGCAGGATGGCGCCGAACAGCATCGACCCGAAACTGGTCAGGAGCGCGAAATTCCATCGCCATCCGGCATAGGTCTCGACGAAGCCACCGAGAATGGGACCGATGGCGGGAACCACCGACATCGCCGAGCCGATCAAGGCGAGCACGCGCGCGGCGCGCTCGCGGCCATAGACGTCGCGCACCACGGCCCGTCCGACCACACCGCCGGCGCAGGCGCCGAACGCCTGCAACACGCGCGCGGCGACCAGCTGATCGATGTCGGTCGCGAAGGCGCAGGCGATCGAGGCCAGCGTGTAGCCGAGCGTGGCGCCGATCAGCACCGGCCGACGGCCAAAGCGATCGGAGAGCGGCCCGAGGACGAGCTGGCCGCCGGCGATCCCGATCAGGAACGCGCTCAGGGTCATTTGCGCCGCGGCCACGTCGACGCGCAGATCGCGTGCGATCGCCGGCAGGGACGGAAGATAGAGATCGGTCGAGATCGCCATCATCGCGACCAGGCCGACCAGCATCGCTGACGTGGCGGTGGATTGCGCGGCGAAACGCGGCGTCACGCCGGGTGCCGCGCCGTCAGGGTCAGAGCGCACCGACGCGCAGCAACCGGGCGCCGTTGCGGCGCAACCAGGTCTGCGCGTCGAGGCGATGGGGCGTGAGGCGATCGACCAGCTGCCAGAAGCGCGGCCCATGATTGAGGTGCACGAGATGCGCGACCTCGTGCGCCACCACGTAGTCGATCACCGTGGCCGGCGCGAGCACGAGACGCCAACAGAAGCTCAGTCGCCCGTCCGGCGCGCACGAGCCCCAGCGCGAGCGCGTGTCGGTGATGCGCACCGCGCTCACCTCCCGCGCCAGGCCGGTGGCGAGAAACCGGGCTCGGTTGGTCACGAGTTCGCGCGCATGCGCGCGCAGCCAGTCACGCACGCGCCGCGCCACGAAACGCGGGTCGCCGCTGACGAGCAACATGTCGTCCACGCGGCGCGTCGGACCACGCGACGTCGCGTCATGGCGAATGGTCAGGCGTTCCCCGGCGACCTCGAGGGCAACGCCCGGACTCAGCGGCGTGGCGTCCGGAATCTGCGCCAGGCGCCGGCGGATCCAGGCTTGCTGGCTGCGTGCGAAGCTCACGCCGGCGGCGAGGCTGGCGCGGCGCGGCAGGACGAGCACGACCTTGCCCGCGGCTGGATCCGTGCGCAGCGATACGCGTCGCGCGCGCGGATGGCGCCGTACATGGAGAGGGAGCGCGACGCCGTCGACGTGAATGACGATCTGCGCGGGATCGAGAGGCATGGTCACGCGCTCGGCCTTAGCCCACGACGCGACGCCACTGCAACGGTTGCTCGGCGCGCGGGACCCCGCATAATCAAGATCCGCCGCGGATCCTCGCCGGCGACCTTGGGGGAAACATGCAATCGCAGAACAGAATGCGCGCGAAATTCGCGGCCGGACAGAAATGCCTCGGCGTCTGGGGATCGGTGCTCGACACGATCTATACCGAGACGCTGGCCACCGCCGGTTACGACTTCGTCATTCTCGACAACGAGCACGGGCCTTCGGGTCCGCGCGAGACCCTGCAGCATCTGCAACTGCTCAACGCGATGAACGCGGCGAGCATCGTGCGCGTGCCGTGGAACGATCAGGTCTATCTCAAGCGCGTTCTCGATGCCGGCGCGGAGACCGTGATGGTGCCGATGGTCGAGACGGCCGAGCAGGCCAAGGCCGTCGTCGCGGCATGCCGGTATCCACCGCAGGGGCAGCGCAGCTTCGGACCTTGGCGTCATGCCGGGTTGGTGCGGGACATCGACGCGTGGTGGAAAGGCGCCAATGAGCGGCTGTTCGTGATCGTTCAGATCGAGAGCGCGAAGGCGGTCGGCAATGTCGACGCGATCGCCGCCGTCGACGGCGTCGACGGGTTGTTCATCGGACCCAACGATCTCTCGGGCTCGATGGGGCGGCTGCGCGACTACGAAAATCCGGAGTTCCTCAAGCTGGTGGACAAGGCATTCACGGCCATCCGCCGCGCGGGCAAGCCGGCGGGTATCGTGCCGTATGGCCGCAAGTCGACTGCCGACATGTTTCGCGAGGGCTTCTCGATGGTCGCCGCCTCCACCGAATTGACGCTGCTCGCGAGCAACGCACGCGCGGAAGTCGACGCGCATCGCGCCGCTTTCGGCTGAGCTGAGGAAGAACTCAGGCCGAGACGAGACGCGGCCGCGCGGTCTGATCCGCCATCAGACCCGCGGCAGCCATCGCGGCGTTGCGGTCGGGCGCATAATCCGAAGTGACGATCTCGTCGCGCAGATAGAGGGTCCATCGCCATTGACCGGACCGTGGTCCGATGCCCGGTTCGATCTCGGCGCTGAAGAAGCGACGATTCTGCCAATTGATGCGCATCATCTCGAATGAGAATGCGCATCGGTAAGTTAGAGATCGGTAAAAGCGTTCAGCGTCGCTTGCGTGCGGCTGGCGGGCGCGTAAAGACGCCGACCAATTCGACATGCGGCGACCAGAGAAACTGGTCGATCGGCGTCAGGTGCTCGAGCCGGTAGCCACCGTTGCGCAGCACGATCGCGTCGGCTGTGAAACTCGCGGGATTGCATGACACGGCGATCACCCGTTGCACGGACGAAGCGGCGAGCGCGGTGGCCTGCGCCCTCGCGCCCTCGCGTGGCGGGTCGAAGACGGCGGCGTCCCAGCCATCGAGCTCGCCGCCGAGCAATGGTCGGCGCACGAGATCGCGCGCCAGGATCTTCACCTGTGCACCGAGGCCGGAGCGGCGCGCCGCGGCATCGAGCGCGGTGAGCGAGTCCGCCGCGACGTCGACGGCAAGCACATGCGCCTGGTGCGCGATCGGCAGGGCGAGCGTGCCGCATCCGGCGTGCAGGTCGAGAACCCGCCGCGCATTGCCAAGCCCAGCGAGGACGGCGGCTGTGATTGCGTGCTCGCCTTCGCGCGTCGCCTGGAGGAATGCGTGCGGCGGCGGTTCGACGGCGATGGTTCCGAAACGAACCAGCGGCGCACGGTTGAGGGCGATCAACTCGGCGCTTGCCCCGGCGTCGCGTGCCAGCGACAGCCGGGCGAGATCGAGTTTGGCCGCCAGTCCATTCAACCGGTCCCGTGCGACGTTGCCGATGATCAGCATGTCGAGGCCGGTCTGCGTACTCGTGATCGCCACATCGCAACGCTGGGTGAGCGTGAGCACGGCGCCCAGGGCGGAGCGCAGCTCATCGAGACGCGTGGCGATCTCCGGCACCAGCACCGGACATGTCGTGATGTCGACGATGTCGGCGCTGGCGGGCGCATGGAAGCCGAGCGTGACCCCCGCGCGCATGCGCAAGGCGGCGAGTGTCGCGCGGCGGCGGCTGGCCGGGGGTGAACTCACGAGCGGCGCGACCACCGCTTCTGGAAAGCCGGCGCCCGTGGCCGCGGCCTGCGCCCGCGCGCGCTTCCACGTGATGTAGGAATCCGGCTGCAGGTGCTGAAGGGCGCAACCGCCGCAGGCGGCGAAATGCGGACAGGCCGCTTCGGCGCGCGCCTGGGCGCGGACGAACCACTCGACGGGAACAGCGTGGTGGGGACCGGTGCGCCGCGCGCGCACGCGCTCGCCAGGCAGGGTCCAGGGGACGAAGATCCTGCGCCCACCCGGCTCGGCGATACCGTCGCCGCCGTCGCCGATTGTATCGATGGTCAGGTCGAGAAATTCCGGGTCAACAACGCGTGAGCTGGTTTGGCGCATCGCGGAAATCTATCACATGCTTGCGCGCTCACGCGCATCTGAAGCCCGGATGCCGCCAGCAAGTGACATGATCGCCGCCATGGCAAAGACGATCTCGCGGATTTTCACCAATCTCTTCGCTCAGGACCTCACGGCCGTCGGGGCATTGCCCGAGCGCGTGCGGCGTGCCGTGCGCGATGAACAGGATCAGGCTGAACGGCTGATCAGCTGGTGCCAGCTGGCGCTCGTGGTGTTCTTTGGCGTGTTCTATCTGGTCGGCACCAAGCCGGCCGATCGGCCGATGCGCTTCCAGCCGGTGCCCTACGCGCTTGCCGCGTATCTGGTGGCGACGCTGGTGCGCATCGTGTGGTCGCATCGCACACGTCTGCCGCGCTGGTCGTTGGTCGGTTCGATCGTGATCGACATGAGTCTGCTGTTCGGGCTGATCTGGAGCTTTCATATCCAGTACGCGCAACCACCGGCCTTCTATCTGAAGGCCCCGACGATCCTCTACGTTTTCATCTTCATCGCGCTGCGGGCGCTGCGATTCGACGCCGTGCTGGTGCTGTTGGCGGGCTTCGCCGCGGCCGCGGGCTGGATCGCGCTGGTCGTCTATGCCGCCACCTTCGGGCCGGATGCGATGCCGATCACGCGCGACTACGTGGGCTACATGACGTCGAACATGATCCTGATCGGCGCGGAGATCGACAAGGTCGTGGCGATCCTGATGGTCAGCCTGCTGCTGGCGTGGTCGCTCCTGCGTGCGCAACGCACGCTGGTATCGGCGGTGGCTGGAACCAGCGCAGTGCGCGAACTTCGGCGATTCTTCTCGGATGATGTCGCCGACGTGATCACGGGGTCAGAGGAATCGATAAAACCCGGTCAGGGCATGGTGCGCGATGCCGCCGCGATGTTCATCGATCTGCGCGGCTTCACCGAGCTCGCGCGCAGTCTCTCTCCCGACCAGACCGTGGAACTGCTGGCCGAGTATCAGGCCAGGCTCGTGCCCGTGCTGCAGCGGCACGGCGGCTCGATCGACAAGTTTCTCGGCGATGGCATCCTCGCGAGCTTCGGCGCATCGCGTGTCAACGCGCGCTACGCGGCCGATGCCCTGACCGCGATCGATGCGCTGATGGACGAGGTCGCGCAATGGCAGTCTGACCGCAAGGCGGCCGGTCTGCCGAGCCCGCGCGTGGGCGCGGCGGTCGCGATCGGCCCATTGCTGTTCGGCGCGGTCGGTGACGCGACGCGGCTCGAATATACGGTGATCGGCGATGCGGTGAATCTCGCGGCCAAATTGGAAAAACATACGAAGGTCGAGCAGGTCGCCGCGCTGACGACGGCCGCCACCTACGACACGGCTTGTCGACAAGGCTTCGTTGGCGCCAAGGAAAAACGCAAGGCGCGGACCGTCGCGGGTGTGGGCGAACCGATCGACCTCGTCGTGCTGGCCTGAGTGCGCCGAAGCCGGGCGTCAGGCCGGCTTGAGTTTCGCCCAGGTCATGTCGGCGATCTTCCAGAGCTGCTTGCCGTCGATCCGGCCGACGAAGGCGTAGGCGTAGCCGTTCTCGCGCCAATGCACGATGTTGACGTCGCCGCGCTGGTCCAGGCGACCGCCGCGCTCCGGCAGATCGGTGATCGCAATGACGAGCTGGACCAGCTCCTCGTTCTCGCCGGAATAGAGGAACTGCGCGGCGGGCTTTCCGGCAACGACGACGAAGCGGCCGCCCTCGGCGCGGAAGCCGAATTGCGTGAGATCGGGGACGGCGATCTGGCGATTGAGGCGCGCGCTGAACCAGGTCTCCAGTTCGCCGATATGCTCGGCGCCGAAATCGACGAGGATGCGTTTCTCGCGCGTCAGGGTGGAGCGATACTCGCGGTAATAGCCGGCGAGATTTTCAAGCCACCGCTCCCCGTCCGTTCCGACAGCGGCCTGCACGATCGGCGGCGGCGCGCCGAAATTCATGATTCCGGACTGCGTCCCTGCGGCGAAGATGGCGACTGCGGAAATGGCGGCCGCGGCGGCCCAGCCGGCGGTCCGCCAGACGCTGGACGACATCGCAGTCTTGCGGCGTGGCAGAGTGATGATGTTGTCCGCGGCGCGCGTTGTGATCTCGGAGGGTTGTGCGGCGCGGATCTTGGCGAGCAGCCGCTCGGGAACCGGCTCATGCAGGACTTCGGTGAAAGCGCCGCGCATCAAGGATGCGGTCTGGCGAAACATCGCCACGCGTGCCGCGAGCGATGCGTCCGCGCCGATCGCCGCCTCGATCTCACGCGCGGTCGCTGCATCGATCTCACCGTCGACATAGGCCATCAACATCACGTCATCCATTCGAGCTGTCGCGGGCATGGAGTCAATTACCCTCGGGTTTCAAACGCACGACGTTGCCTTTTGCTTCCGTGGGCGAATCGCCGAGCAGCCGTGCGAGCGCCGATCGCGCGCGGGACAATCGGCTCATGATCGTGCCGATCGGGATCGACAGCGTATCCGCTGCCTCCTTGTAGGATTGACCCTCGACACACACGAGCATGATCACCGCACGTTGTTCCTCGGGAAGCTGTGCCATCGCGCGCCGCACCGCGTCATAGGTGATTTGCGCATCCATTTCTCTCACGCCGTCCACGGTCAGCTCCGGCTCTACCAAGGGCGAGTCCGCATCGACGCGTCCTTCACCCGTCCGCACGCGCTGTGCGCGCTTCTGGTCGAGCCAGATCGTCTGGATGATCCTGAACATCCAGCTGTCGAGCCGCGTACCCGGAGTCCATTGATGGATCCGGGTCAATGCCCGCTCGCACGCGGCCTGAACCAGGTCATCGGCCTGGTCAGGCGCGCCAGCGAGGCCTCTCGCGAACCGCCGAAGCCGGGGCAGCAACGCCACGAGTTCAGCCTGGATCGCAGGATCGACGGGCGCCGTCACCGGCGGCACCCGAGCATCGACTTGACCCCCCGACAACGGGGCGTTGTGGATGTTATTCCAGCAACGTCAATCATTAGGATTACGCAAGAGACTCATCGGAGCTTCGGATTGAGGGCGTCTCGGAGCCAATCTCCGAGCAGGTTGACTGCGAGCACGAGCAGCACGAGAGCGATGGATGGAAACACCGTGATCCACCACTCGCCAGAGAACAACACTTCATTGCCGATCCGGATCAGCGTGCCCAGCGAGGGATGAGTGGCAGGTACGCCGAGGCCGAGGAAGCTCAGCGCGGCTTCCGTGAGGATCGCCGAGCCAAAACCCAATGTCGCGATCACGAGTACGGGGCCGACGACGTTGGGCAGCACATGGCGCGTGAGGATGTAAGCGGGCCCGGTGCCGATCACGCGCGCGGCCTGGACGTATTCCTTGTTCTTCTCGATCATCGTCGAGCCGCGCACGGTGCGCGCGTATTGCACCCAGTTGGCGAGGGCGATCGCGACCACGACCAGCGGAATGGCGAGCGTCGCGTGCATGTCGCGCGGCATCGCCTGACGAGCGAGCCCATCGATGAGCAGGGCGATCAGGATTGTCGGGAAGGACAATTGGACGTCCGCGACCCGCATGATGAGATTGTCGATGCGACCACCAAAATACCCTGCCATCAGGCCGAGACTCACGCCGAGCAGCATCGCCGTTACATTGGCGGCGATGCTCACACCGAGGGAAATCCGCGCGCCGTAGAGAATCGTCGACAGCACGTCGCGGCCCTGGCTGTCGCTGCCGAGCGGAAATTTCGCAACGCCGCCATCGGCCCACATCGGTGGCAATCGCGCGTCGAGGATATCGAGCAGGCCGGGATCGAAGGGATTCTGTCGCGCCAGCCACGGCGCGAACACGGCGATGATCGCGAAGGCGAGCACGACCAGCGCCGCGATGATCGTGAGGGGCGACCGCCTGAAGCTCCACCAGAGATCGCTCTGCGCCAGCCGCGCCCATGTCGCTGCCACGGCCGTCATGCCGCCGCCGCACGACGTTCGAGTCGCAGCCGCGGATCGACCGCGTAATACAACAGATCGACCGTGAGATTGATCGACACGAAGAGCGTCGCGACCAGCAGCAGATAGGCCGAGAGCACGGGAATATCGCCGAACGTCATGGCCTGGACGACCAACAGGCCCAGACCGGGCCATTGAAAGACGGTCTCCGTCAGGATCGCGAAAGCGATCACCGACCCGAGCTGCAACCCGGTGATGGTGATCACCGGGACCAGCGTGTTCTTGAGCGCATGGCCGAAATGGACGGCGCGATGGGTAAGGCCACGCGCGCGCGCGAACCGCACGTAGTCGGTGCGCAGAACCTCGAGCATCTCCGCGCGGACCAGGCGCATGATCAGCGTGGCGGGAAACAGGGCCAGCGTGATGGTCGGCAGGACCAGCGACTTCAACCCGCTCACGGTCAGTAGTCCCGTCGTCCACCAGCCCAGCGCGACGACATCGCCGCGCCCGAACGACGCGAACCAGCCGAGCTCGACGGCGAAGACCAGGATCAGGAGGATGCCCGTGACGAAGGACGGCACGGAAACCCCGACCAGCGAGACCGCCTGGATGATCTGCGCGATCGGGGCGTTGCGCCGCAACCCGGTATAGACGCCGGTGGGGATGCCGATCACAAGCGCGAGCACCATCGCGCACACGCTCAGTTCGAGCGTCGCCGGCACGCGCGTGCGCAGGATTTCGGCGACCGGCACGAGGTTCCGGAAGGACAGCCCGAATTCGCCACCCACCGCGCGGGCGACGAAACGGAGGAATTGCAGGAGCATCGGTTGGTCGAGCCCGAGCGCGACGCGCAGCGCGTCCTTGTCGGCCGGCGGCGCGTTCTCGCCGAGCATGTTGGTGACGGGATCGCCGACGAAATTGAACAGCAGGAATGACACGAAGGCGACGACCAGCAACACGATCAGCGCGTTGAGGACACGGCGGATGACATACGCGATCACCAGCTCATCCGTTCATCGAACGGCGCCGCTGCGCGCTGCGAAGATCGGATGGCGCGGTCATCAATACCGGCTTGCGCCCCAGAAGCGCTCCGGTGTCGCGGTGAGGTGGCGCAGCCCCGTCCGGTCGAGCGTTGCTTCGGTCGCGGCTTGCGCCTGCTCCAGCACCTCGGCCTCATCGACGCTGAGCACGCGCCGCTTCTCCATCAACACCCGGCCATCGACGATCACCGTGGCGACATCCGCGCCGTTGGCGAAGCACACCAGGCGATAGAGCGGCATGTTCAGCGGATAGAGATGCGGCTTGAACATGTCGACCAGGATGACATCGGCCTTCTTGCCGGGCTCGAGCGAGCCGATCTCGCGCTCGAGACCGACGGCGCGCGCGGCGTCGATGGTCGTCATCTCGAGCACCTTGCCGGGCGGCAGGATGGCCGCGTCGCGGAAGTGCCGGCGGTGATAGTGCATGCATTGAACCATGTGGCGGAACATGTCGAAGCTGCGATCGGGCGCCGTGCCGTCGGAGCCGAGCGCCACCGTGACGCCGAGATCGATCAGCTCGGGCGCCGGGCATCGGCCGCGAATGGACATCACCGCCGAGGGATTGTGGATGATGCGGGTGTCCGTCTCCTTGACCACCGCCATGTCGCGTTCGGTCAGGTCGATGTTGTGCGACATGTAGGCGTCGGGACCAAGCAGATCGAACACCTCGTGCGCCAGCGCGAGCGAGCCGCGCTTATGTCCGTCTTGCGTGAATCCGGCGCCGTATTTGCGGCCGAGCGCGCGGATCTCGCGCGCCTGGGTGCGGATCATCTCGACATTGTCGCGTTGCCATTGATCGAGCTCGTCGGAATGAACGGGCATCGAGGTGGAGAAGTGGATGCGCCCGGTCTTCTGGCGATGGCGATCGCGCAGCAGCGTTTCGATGGTGGCGTAGTGCTGTTCGAATCCGATCATCGCCTCGCGCCGCTCGCCGCGATCGAAACTCGCGTAGGTGCGCGGGAACGGCGGACGACAGGGTCCGATCGCCACCAAGGCGCGGATGCCGACTTCATCGACCGCATCGGCATGGGCGAGGCCGTAACGCGGATCGTCCGTGCGATAGATCGAATCGCCGCCGCCGAGCAGCGATACGCCCGTCGTCACGCCGCATTTAAGACGCTCGAGCGCCGAGAGCCGGCCCTCCGCGCGCCAGAACTCCTGGTCCGATCCGACCGTGTAAATGGTGTGGCAAGCCCGGTACCATGCGTCACCGTCGCCGCCGCCGAGCGTCTTGACCAAACCATGCCCGGCATGGGCATGGCCATCGATGAGCCCGGGCATCACGACGTGGCGCGTGGCGTCGATGATCCGTGCGTTTGGATAGGTCGGCCGCAGGGAAGCGGTATCGCCGATCTCGATCACGCGGTCATCGCGGATCGCCACAGCGCCGTTCTCGATGACCCTGCGTTGCGGATCCATCGTCACGACGATGCCGTTGGCGATCAGAATTTCGCTCATGTCGTCCTCGACCCGGGTTGACCATCGACGCGGCGGCAAGCAAGCATGTTTGGAGCAACGACGGAAGCGCACTGGGCGTCCGTGAGAGGAGATTGTTGATGAGATATTCCGGATTGATGGTTTCGACGGCACTCGCCATCGGCCTGGCCGTGAGCCAAGCGGAGGCTCGCAGCCTTAACTGGTCGTTTTCCACCGACATCCTCACGCTCGACCCCTACGCCCACAACAACACGTTCACGCAGGCGTTCCTCAACAACATCTACGAGGGACTCACCCGGCATAATCAGAAGCTGGAGATCGAACCGGCCCTGGCGGAATCCTGGTCGCTCGTCTCGCCGAGTGTCTGGCGTTTCAAGCTGCGCCAGGGCGTGCGGTACCATAACGGCAACGGCTTCGATGCCGAAGATGTCGTGTTCTCCTGGGCGCGCGCCAACACGCCGGGCGCGCTGGTCATCGGCAACATCAACCAGGTCAAGGACATCCGGAAGGTCGACGCCTTCACCGTCGACATCGAGACCAAGGGACCCTTTCCGATCCTGCTCTCGGCGCTGACCGGGTTCTACATGATGGACAAGCAATGGTCGGAAGCGAACGACGCCGCGACATCGTCGAATCTTCAGGAACGCAAGGAGAATTTCGCGAACCGCAACGCCAATGGCACGGGGCCGTTTCGCGTGCAGGCGCGCGAGGTCGACGTCAAGACGACACTCGACGCCTATGCCGGCTGGTGGGACAAGCCCAAGCACAATCTCACCGACGTGATCTTCACGCCGATCAAGTCGGATGCGACGCGCACGGCGGCGCTGCTGTCGGGCGCCATCGACGCCACGGTCGGCATCCCGCTTCAGGACGTGCAGCGCGTGTCCGCCGATCCGAAGCTTCAGGTCATCCAGGGCCCCGAGCTGCGCACGATCTATTT
>JANNTF010000567.1:0-2055 GCA_031403455.1 Alphaproteobacteria bacterium
CCGACCAGCGCGTTCAGCCGCTGGCCGCTGGCGGACTCGAAGCGGCTGTCGCTGCTCCGCTCGCCGACGACCCGATACGGCGTCACCTCATCGGCGATCCCCTTCAGCGCGCGCGGCTCGAGCGCCTCGACGTCGAACACCGCGGCGAGCAGCGGTCGCGTCGACGGTGCGACCAGGATGCTGCCCGGCATCGCCTCAGCCTGCAGCCGGGCGGCGAGGTTCAAGGTCTCGCCGACCGCCGTCTCCTCGCGCGCGGCACCCTCGCCGAGGATCTCGCCGACCACGACGAGGCCGGTCGCGATGCCGATGCGCAGCTGCAGCGAGCCCTTGAGCTCGCGCACCGCCTCGATCATCGCGAGCCCGGCGCGCACCGCGCGTTCGGCGTCGTCCTCATGCGCCCGCGGCCAGCCGAAATAGGCGAGCAGCCCGTCGCCCATGAACTTGGCCACATGACCCTCGAAGCGCGTCACCGCGCCGGCCGCCGCATCCTGGACGGAACGCAGGACCCGCGCGACATCCTCGGGATCGGCGCCCTGCGCCATCGCGGTCGAGCCGACGAGGTCAGCGAACAGCACGGTGATCTGGCGGCGCTCCGCGGCCGTCGCCGCACCTGCCGGCGGCGCCTTCCGTTCAGGCTGGACCGCTTCGCCCATGGCGGCGATCGCCTGCAGCAGCTTTTTGCGCGGACCCAGCGGCAGGCCGAGCTCGCGCAGATCGGCGTCGGTGAGATCCGCGAGCTGCGAAGCGTCGATCTCCGCGGCAGCGAATGCCGCCGCGTACTTGCCGAGCCCCAGCCCCTCCAGCCACCGCGCGATGTCGGTCATGACCGCCGTTACGCCCCCATCCCTGCACGGGCCAGTCTAGCCGGGTCGGCCGCGGCGCGCCTGTAGTGGTCATCACGGGCGGCATCGATCGCAATGAGATTGACGGAGGGGCTGAGCGTCATCAGGCGTGGTCCGTCGCATCGCTCAGGGGCAAATCATCGCCTCGTATCGGAATTGGCTGTCCTCGCCGAAGCGAATATCGAGCACATCAAACTAAACCCGAGAAGTTTTCGTCGGATGGACATCTGGCGGTTTCCCCAGCGCGGCCGCGCCGTACCCCGCGATGAAGTGCGCCATAGAGCTGCACGAATTCCGGGAAGAACGTCAGGTATGGAACCGGATCAGGGTAGAGCCGACGACAGGCCGGGTCGTCCCCAGACGCCAGGGTCAACACGCTGACAATTCCCGGCTGGTCGGATTTATCAGCGACGCACACTCTCGATATGGCTTGGATTCCCTTGAGATCGAAATTCCATTTATGCCCTCGGGCGCGCTCCGCTTTGAGGCATATCGCGGCACGCAGAACCAACCCCGGTGGCGATCGTCAGCATATCTCGAGATAGCCCTTGGGACGCGCGGCAGGCGCGGATCGAGGCACCTATCGGAGTTCCTGCAGCAGCGCCTCGAAATTTGTTCCAGACCACGTTTTGATTTCGCAAACGTGATCTGGAACGGGTTTTCTCGTTGCAACAAGTTCACGGCAGGGATGGGCAACGGGCCATGCCGCACCGTCAATCCTTCAGCGAGCCTGCCGCCGCATGGGGTACACGGGCGGATGCCCGCCGATCTCGATCGTGGCCAGCAGCTCGAAGCCGAAGCGTTCGTAGAACGGAATGTTGCGGGGGTGAGTTGAATCGAGATGGGCCGGCACGCCGTCGCGGTCACAGGCCTCGAGTCCGTGTTTCATGAGAGCCATGCCGTGGCCTTGACCCTGAAGGAATGGATCGACCCCGATGAGGGGGAGGAACCAGTGTGGCCCGTCGGGGTGGTGCCGCTTCATCGCCGCATAAACGGCGAACAGCTCGGGTTTGGCAGCATTCTCGACGCTGCGTTCGAGCAGTTGTTCGAGTGCGTCGTCGTCGGGATGGACATCTGGCGGTATCCACAGTGCGGCCGCGCCATGCCCCTCGATGAAGTGGGCGCCGTCATGCTCGAACGCCCGACCGCCATACAGCATTACAAACTGCGGAAAGAACGTCAGGTATTGAACCGGATCTGGGTAAAGCCGGCG
>JANNTF010000568.1:0-2669 GCA_031403455.1 Alphaproteobacteria bacterium
CGCGCGCGATCGCGCGGCTCACTTCTTCTCGATGTTCCACATCACAGGATAGCCCGGCCCGTCGAGCACGCCGCTCAGATTGCTGCGATAGGCGAGGGGCAGCAGGAATTGCCCGAGCGGCACATACGGCAGGACCTCGAAGAAGCGGCTCTGATAGCCGGCGATCCACTCGCCGCGCTTGTCGGGCGCGGTCGCGACATAGTCGTTCATGCGCTTGGTCAGATCCTCGTCGCAGGGCCAGCCGACCCAGTTCTTCTGGTCGCAGGTGCTCACCGCCGCGGAGTTGCTCATCGGATCGCCTTGCGACGCCATCTTCCCGTGGGTGTGGAAGATGTGCCAGCCATTGGGGTCGGTCTTCGGATCGTTCTTCACATTGCGCCGCGACGCCCACGCGCCGAGATCCATCGCCTGCACATCGACGGTGATCCCCGCCTGGCGCAGCTTCTGCGCCGTCACCAGCGACATCGCGTGCAGGCGGTCGTTCGAGGGCGGGTCGATGATGATGATGGGCCGGCCGTCATAGCCGGCCTCGCGGAACAATGCCTTGGCACGCTCGATATTCGCGGCCGCCGCCCAATCGCCGATCCCCGTCTTGCTCTCCAAGGGCATGCCGCACCCGAACACCGCCCAGCAGGGTTTCTGGAGATCGGCCTGCCGCACGATCGCCGCGAGGTAGTCGATCTGATTGCCGACGAGATAGAGCAGCGCCTGCCGCGCCTTGGGATTGTCGAAGGGCGGGACGAGATGGTTCGTGCGCAAGATCCCTTGTTCGCCGATCGGATTGGTCACCTTGACCGTGACATTCGGCGTCCGCGCGAGCACCGGCACGAGCTGCAGCTGCGGGAAGGTCAGCATGTCGACTTCGCCGGCGATCAGTGCCTGGACGGCCGTCGTCGCGTCGGGAATGTGGAGGTACTCGACCTTCTCGACGAGCGCGCGCCGTGCGCCGGCAAGCCCGCTCGGCGCCTCGCTGCGCGCGACGTACTCGGCATTGCGCAGATAGACCGCCTTGTCCCCCGGCTTCCATCCCTCGGCGACGAATCTGAACGGGCCGGAGCCGATCGCCGTCGTGAGCGGCGTGAACGGATCGCTGCTGGCGTCGGCCTCGCGCATGATGAACAGCGCATTGAGCGGATCGGCGAACGCTTCCAGCACCGGGCCGAAGGCGCGTTTGAGCTTCAGCTCGAAGCTCTTTGCATCGAGCGCATGGATGCCTTCGACGTGTTGCATCAGGGCTTGGCCGCTCGGCTTGCGCGCGCCCCAGCGTTTGATCGACGCGATGACATCCTTCGCCGCCACCGACTGGCCATCGTGGAATTTCAGCCCCTCGCGCAGCGTGAAGCGCCAGGTCAGGCGATCCGCCGACACGTCGAAGCGATCGATCATCTGCGGCTGCGGTCGGCTTTGGCCGTCGAGCGCGAAGAGATTGTCGTAGATCATGTAGCCATGCTGGATCGCCATGCTCTCGGTCGTGACGACCGGATCGATCGTGCGGACGTTGCCGTCGATCAATACGCGCAGCACGCTCTGCGCGGTGGCGATTTCCGACGCCGCCGCCAGGATCATGACGCTCGCGAAAACGGCGCGACGCGCCGGTCCGAATGACTGCATCTTTCCCTCCCCTGATCTGGATCGCCGTCACGTCGTGCGGCGCCGAGACACTAGGTGAAGTCCGTGACAGCGACGAGTCAACCTGCAAAGCAGAGACTCACCACCCTGGCCGCTTCGCGGCCTGTCCCTCCTCATTCGAGGAGGGACGACTGAATACTTCAAGTCGCCCCTCCTCGAATGAGGAGGGGCAGCGCGCGAAGCGCGCGGGGTGGTGATTCACATCAGGTCGCGCGGGATTTCCTTGCTCCAGCTGCGCTTGGATATCGTCGCAGTGCCCTCGAACGCTGCGGCTTCCTGCTCGACGATCCAATGCGTGCGCGTGGCGCGGAAGATCAGCCGCGTCTCGAGCCGGATGCGCCAATCCTCGCGCTCGAGTTCGTAGGTCTGCGCATACTCGGCGCGCGCGGAGACGGGATCGTCCGGCGTGATCGTCACGCGCTTGGTCATGGTATGGCCGATGAGCGTGCCGATCTCGGCGATCCGCCAGCGCCGGCCTGGACCGAGGAACTTGCCGTCGGCGATGGTCTCGATCGTGGTCTCGCCGGTCATCATGTCGCGCAGCAATCGCCGCTGGACCCTTCCGGGCGTGACGATCTCGACGTCGATCTCCGGCGCGCGCTCCGGCGGCCCGAATCTCGGGGCGACTTCGCCGGGCTTGGCGGCGAGTACCGGCAGACTCATCCGGCTTCGCCCCGTGAAGATCGTCAGCGTGAACGGCTCCGGCGCCGGCCAGATGATCGGCCAGTAGGATGTCGAGATGGCGAGGCGGAGGCGGTGACCCGGCGCCACCGTCCAGCCGACATCGGGCAGGTCGAGATGGATCGCCGTGCGCGCGCCGGGGCTCATCGGAGCCGGCGTTTCATGACTCTCGCGGTGAGTCAGATTGAGCGCCTGGAAGGCGACACGCACCGACGTGCCATCGGGCGCGACGTCGCAGAGTCGCGCGATCAGCTGCGCCACCGGCCGATCGACGGCGATCTCGAGATCGAGGCCGACCTGACCGAGGATGTCGATCGGCTTGTCGAACGGCGCCGTGTCGAAGACGAGCGAGCGCGCAT
>JANNTF010000569.1:0-1039 GCA_031403455.1 Alphaproteobacteria bacterium
GTTCTTCTCCAACATGTCCGAGCGCGCCGGCAAGCTCCTGAAAGAGGAGATGGGTCAGATGGGCCCGGTCCGCCTGAAGGACGTCGACGAATGCCAGATGTACATGGTCAATCTCGCCAAGGACCTCGCGGCCAAGGGCGAGATCATGCTCGCCGACAAAAAAGGCGGCGACGATGAGCTCGTCTACTGAGCGCGCATCATGGCAACCGCGAGCAAATTCCTCTTCGAGACGAGCTTCGATGCCGGCGTGGCGGCGTCCAAGCCCGCGGTCAAGAGGAGCTTCAATCCCGCCGAACTGGAAGCCGCATGTGCCGCGGCCGAACGCGCGGGCCAGGTTGCGGGTCGCGCCGCGGCGATCCAGGAAATCGAGGCGCGAAGCGCCGTTGCTCTCGAGGCGCTCGCGACCGGGCTTGGCCGCGATCTCGCCGCGATCCATGAACGTCACGCGGCGCAGCTTCGCGATATGCTGGGGGCGGCGAGCGAAATCACCCGGCGGCTCTTCCCCGCCCTCGCCGAGCGCAACGAGTTCACCGAAATCGAGAGCCTGTTCGCGGAGTGCGTCGCGCGGCTCGGCGCCGAGCCCCGCCTGCTCGTGCGCGCACCCGAGGGCCTGGTGGATGCCTTGAAACCTCGTCTGGACGGTGTCGTCGAGCGTGCCGGCTATGCCGGGCGCGTGATCCTGCTCGGGGATCCCGCACTGCGCGAGGGCCAGACCCGCATCGAATGGGCGGATGGCGGCGTCGAGCGCGACAGCACGCAACTTTGGGCCGAGATCGACACGATCCTGAAGCGTTACCTGACCGGCAACTCCCCTGCCGGCACAACAGCCTCCTGATGGAGAACGAGCATGGCAGCAGAATCCAACCTTCCCTTGAACGAACTGACAGCGGATCCGAATGCCGAAGCGGCGGCCGGGGAGAAGGCGATCCGCACGGCCAAGGACCTCGAGGCGGTCTACGACATTCCGGTGCAGGTCTCCGCCGTTCTCGGCCGCGCCACGATGCAGGTCAGCCAGTTGCTGAAGCTCGGCCGTGGCGCC
>JANNTF010000570.1:0-2109 GCA_031403455.1 Alphaproteobacteria bacterium
AGCGCACGCGCCATCATCGACCGCATGAACTCGATCAGCTTCAACGCTACGATGATGCGCGAGATGCGCACGATCGCACTGGTCACGCGTCTGCTCGATCAGCATCGCCTGACGGGCGCCAGCAATCTGCGCCGCATCAACTTCCACATCGTGCAGGCGGAGAAGGAAATGGCGCATTTCGGAGCCTCGAGCAAATTCAATCTGGATGAGGATTTCCTGGAGATCCTGTTTGATCTCGGCCGCACCACCGCCACGCGATGGCTCGATGAGAACTTCCGATTGATCGGCGTGAACTCGTCGGTCGACCTCAACAAGCTGTTCTTCTGACCATGCTCCCCGTCGAGCGCACCATCGTTCCCTATGCCATCGGCGTACAGCGCCTGGTGACCATGTCGCCGATGACGCCGGTCAACAGCGCGGCGCGCGAGATGACCGAGCGTCGCATCGGCGCCGTGCTCGTGGTCGACGAGGGTCAGCTGCAGGGCATCTTCACCGAGCGTGACGCGCTCACCCGCGTGCTCGCGGCCAGCCTCGATCCAGCCACCACACTGATCGCCGACGTCATGACCCACAATCCCGACACCATCGGTCCCGACGAGTCCGTCGCGTATGCGCTCTCGATGATGAACGAACGCGGCTATCGCCACCTGCCGGTCGTCGACGGCGAGACCCTCGTCGGCATCGTCTCGATCCGCGACCTCTATCGTTCGATCAAGGCGCAGATGGATTCGGATCTCGTGATGCTGGCGGAGACCCTGATCCAGGGCTGATCGCTTGCGGCTTGCGTCCGGCGTCGCGAGCGGGCGATATCTCGTAGTCGCAACGACGGAGATTGGTTCGATGAAATACGGTCCGCTCGGCCGCTCAGGCCTGATGGTCAGTCGTCTTTGCCTCGGCGGCAATTCCTGGGGCGCCAAGGGCCGGCGCGGCTGGGGCGCATTCGACGTCGAGGAGAGCCGACCCTTCTTCAGGAAGGCGCTCGACCTCGGCATCAATTTCTTCGACACGGCCGACGCCTATAATTCCGGCCGCAGCGAGGAGATCATCGGCGAGACGCTGATGAAGCTGGCGCCCCGCGACGACCTCGTGATCTCGACGAAGACCGGGCTGAAGATGGGTGACAAGCCCAACGAGATCGGGCTCGGCCGCAAGCATCTGATGAGCGCGGTCGATGCGCAGCTCAAGCGCCTGCGCACCGACTACATCGACGTCTACCAGGTGCATCGTCTCGATCCGCACACGCCGCTCGAGGAGGTGATGTATTCGCTCGACCAGCTCGTGCGCTCAGGCAAGGTGCGCTACATCGGCGGCTCGACGATGCCGGCCTTCAAGTTCGCGCAGATGCTGATGCTCGCGGACTGGAAGGGCTACGCGCGGCCGATCTGCATGCAGAATCTCTACAATCTCATCCAGCGCGAGGAAGAGCCCGAGATGAACCGGCTTTGCCACGAGCAGGGTGTCGGCCTGATTCCCTATAGCCCGCTGGCGCGCGGCTTCCTCGCCGCCAACCGCGCCCGCGAAGGCGGCGGCGCGACCGAGCGGTCGAAGAACGATCAGGTCGTGAAGCCCGGCACCTATCGCGACTGCGACTGGCAGATCGCGGAGCGGCTCAAGCAGATCGCCGCCGCGCGCGGTGCGACGCCGGCGCAGATCGCCTTCGCCTGGCTGCTCTCGAAGCCCTATATGGCCGCGCCGATCATGGGTGCGACCAGTCTCGACCAGCTGGAGAGCGCGGCGAGGGCGGCGGACATCACGCTGACGAGCGAAGAAGTCGCGGCGCTCGAACAGCCCTACGAGTTTCGCGTGTCGCCGGCGGCGTGAGCATCCTCTCCTGTTCGCGAAGCGAATAGGAGAGGTGGCAGCGCGCGTCAGCGCGCTGACGGAGAGGTTTCGTGGGACCTCCTCGCATTCAAGGAACCTCCCCGTCCGCGCTGCGCGCGGCCACCCCTCCTTCCGGTGCGCGGCAGGAGGGGATGCGTATCGTTGACAGTGAATATTTGGGTACGTCCCGGATTTGCGCAGGCGCGGCCTCACTGTCGCGCTGTACCTTCCGTTCTCGAAGAAGCTGCTTCGTGGCTACGTCATGGGTCAGCCTTTCACCCTTGCGGC
>JANNTF010000571.1:0-7168 GCA_031403455.1 Alphaproteobacteria bacterium
CCCACGCCCGGGATCGTCGCCAGACGCTGGCTCGCCTCGCTGGTGCGGTGCGCGGCATGGATCTCGCCATCGATCGTCTCGATCCGCGCCTCGAGATCCTGCAGGTGCGCCGCCAGCGTGCCGAGCATGCGCTTGACCACGGCCGGCAGCGCCGCCTCGTCGGCAGCCTCGATCTGCTCCAGCAAGGCCGGCACGTGGCGCGGGCCCTGGGCGACCACCAGGCCGAACTCCGCTGCGTGGGCACGGATTGCATTGATCGCGCTCACCCGCTCGGCGATCAGCAACTCGCGCACTCGGTGCATTGTCAGCAGCACCTGCTGCTCGACGCTCTTCATCGCCACAAAGCGCATCTCCGGTCGCTGCATCGCCTCGCAGATCGCGCCGGCGTCAGCCGCGTCGTTCTTGTTCGTCTTCACATAGGGCCGCACATACTGCGGCGGAACAATCCGCACCTCATGGCCCAGCGCCGTCAGCCGGCGCGCCCAGTAATGGGCGCCACCGCACGCCTCGAGCCCGACCCGGCAAGGCGCCAGGTTCGCGAAGAAGCTCTACGTGGCTCCGATTCAGCCGACGACGAAGGCCGACGGCACCAGCCCCATCAACGCCGTGAACCTGGAAGACGTTCTCTGCTAGGTCCAATCCGATCATCGCAATCTGCATCTGGACGGCTCCTCTCAGGGGGTTCGCTTTACAGCTCCACCTTGGCACTTCGATGCCGTTGAGGGGCCGTCCATCCCATCAGCGTGGGTTTCCCGATAAATCACGCTGGATCGATTCTCCCCGTCCCTGGATTAGTTTCGCAAGAAATCGCATCCAGACAACCATTTCCCTGACGCCGTTCAGCGCGTCTCCGTCTTGCGCGGCCGGCCCGGCGTTCCGCGGGTGACGCGTCGGCCGAGCATCTCGGCGATCTGGTTGCGGAAGCGCTCGCTGCCGAGGACGTAGTTGCCGTTGGTGGCGTCGCGGATGGCGCCGACGGCGTCCGCGTCGAGCACCTCGTCGAACAGGGCGCGATAGGCCGCGCGACGGGACTCGGGATCGGGCCCGAGCGACAGCAGCTGCGGGTGAGGTGTGAGCAGCGGCGAGTCGGGTCCGCGTGCATTCGCCGCGTGGCTCGACCACGCGTAGTCCAGCGGGTCGGCGACCATGCGGGTGCGTACCGGGTTGAGCTCGATATAGCGGTGGCAGGCGAGAACGTAGCTCTCGTCCTCCGCGATGCAGGAGCGGAAGCGTCCCTCCTACAACGTGCCGCTGCGGCCGTAGACCTCGTTGAGCCCGCGCACATAGCGGCGGCCCAGGCGCTGCATCAGCTTGGACGGGCCGGCGGCGTCCTCCGGCGTCAGCAGCAGATGCACGTGGTTCGTCATCAGTACGTAGGCGTGTAGCGCACAGCCATGCCGGGGCGCGAGCTCGCCGAGCTCCGCCAGATAGCGCGCACGGTCGTCATCGGAGAAGAAGCAGGCCTGCCGATCGACGCCACGCTGGATGAGGTGAACCGCCACGCCGCCCAGGCGCAGCCTTGCGCGTCTTGCCATCACGCGCAGGCTGAGACCCCGTCGAGGTGGTCGCGACTGCGCTCTTGTAGCGGACGGGGGTTCGTTCGCCGTAACCCGGTGGGCGGGCTTGTGGGCAAGTTGAGGAATGGTTGTCTGGGTGCGATTTCGAGGGCGAATTCATCGGGGCAGTTCGCCGGTTCATTGGATCACCTCATCGGCACGCTGCAGGAACGATTCCGGGATCGTCAGGCCAAGCATCTTGGCGGTGGTCAGATTGATGACGAGATCGAATTTTGTCGGCTGCTCGACCGGGATCTCGCCTGGCTTCGCCCCGCGCAGAATCCTGTCCACATGATCGGCGGCGCGCCGGAACAAGTCAGCGTAGTTGGGGCCGTAGGACATCAGTCCGCCAGCGTCTACATACTCGCGACTGCCGTAGATCGTCGGCAGCCGCGCGCCCTGCGCTAGAGTATTGACGCCCACACGGTGGGTGAACAGCAGCGGATCGGTCGCGAAATAGAGCGCGTCCGCCTGGCCCTTGAACGCCGCGATGGCGGGCGCGATCTCCTCGGCTTTTCGGATTTCGCGCGTGGTGACTTGGAGGCCGAGCTTTCGCGCAGTGGCCTCGATCTCGCGCATCTCCAGCACGGCGCCGGCAGCGCCGGCATTGCCCATGATCGCCAACCGGCCGAGATTGGGGACGACCCCGCGCAGGAGTTCGAGACGCTTGCCGGCCGTATCGGTCTGTTGGAGTGACAGCCCGGTGACGTTGCCACCCGGACGCGCCAGGCTCGCGACTATTCCGGCGCCGACCGGGTCCATCTGCGCGGCGAACACGATCGGGATGAGGGTTGTGGCCTGCTTGGCCGCGATGACTGGTGCGGAGGCCCAGGTGACGATGACATCGACCTTGAGGCTGACGAACTCGGCCGCGATCTCGGGGTAGCGCTCGCTGCGTCCCTCCGCCCAGCGATACTCGATTGTGACGGTGCGACCCTCGATCCACCCGAGTTCGCGCAACCGCTTCTCGAATGCGGCGACCCATTGGCTCGCGACCGCCGGCGTGGCCGCGCCGAGGAATCCGATGATCGGCAGTTTCTGCGCCTGCTGCGCGCGCGTGACCACGGGCAAGAGCGCGACATTGCCGAGCAGGGTCATGACGACCTGGCGCCGATTCACTCGATCACCTCGTCGGCGAGGGCTAGCAGCATCGACGGCACGGTGAGACCGAGTGCCTTCGCAGTCTTGAGATTAATCACCAGAGAGAACTTTGTCGGCTGCGCGATGGGCAATTCGCCGGGATCGGCACCACCCAGGATCGCCGCGATGTAACGTGCGCTCTCTTGGCGGATCGCACGATTGTCCAGCGCATAAACGGCGAGTGCGCCAGCGCGGGCGAAACCGACAGGCCCGGACACCGTCGGCAGGCGTTCCGCCAATGCTGTGCGGAAAATCGTCTCTTGATGCTGGGTGAACACGGGGTCCTCTATGAGATAGAGGCCGCCGGCGGGCAGCCGGGCGGCCCAGGCAAGGGCTCCAGTAATTTCTTCCAGTGTCCGAACTTCACGCATGTGGATTTCCACCTTGAGTGCTCGGGCCGCCATATCCAGTGCCCGCCGGAACCTTTCTCTTCCGGGATTTGCCGCATGCACCAGTGCCGCGAAAGTTTTGGTGGTGGGTACAAGCTCAACCAGAAGCTCGATTCGCTTGCCGATCAGCTCGCTGCCGAAGATCGAAATGCCGGTGATCTTCCCGCCCGGCCGTGCCAGGCTGTGCGCAAAGCCCATCTCGACCGGATCGGCGCTGCCGGCCATCACGATCGGCATGCTCGGCAGGGCGCTCTGAACCGCGCTCACCGAGGTGGTGCCAGCAGTAACGATCAGACGGCTGCCCGCGGCGGCAAGTTCGCGGGCCAGTGGAGCGAGGCGATCCGGGTCGCCATCGGCATAGCGGACAACAAGATGGACGGTGACGCCCTCTCTCAGGCCGTTCGACCGCAGACCTTCACGCATCGCTTCGAGCGGGAGAGTTTCACTCTTCTCACTCCCAAGGAACAGCGCACCGACGATTGGCACCCGGTCTGGACGCTGTGCACAGGCCGGCTTGCTTGCCACGACGGCGGGCAGCACCAATGCCAGCGCCCGGCGGCTCATGCTCTTCATTCGCTCCGCCTAAATGCAATGAGAGATGATGCCGATTCTTATAGCTCAATGGAATCAGCGCTGGCCAGTTCAATAGTTCATCTGGGAAATACGGGCTTAGAAGTTCATTCTGACGTCCGCAAGAAACCGATCCAGCGTGACTTTCCCCGTAGCTCAGACGCCGCTGTTCCTCCTCGCGCAAACCTCCCCCGCAACCCTCCCCAGAGTTTATTCTCTCTCCTCTCGCGCGAAGTATTCCTGGGCGCGATTTCGCGACCTCGAGCGAGCCGCTTGACCAAGGGTGCCGGCACATCGCTCACCGCTCACCGCTCACCGAAGGGCATGACAAGGGGGGTGTCGTCCCACCATAACGTTGACGGCGTAGTATTACCGGGGTAAGGGAATAGACATGGCACTGGCTCAATCGAAGCTGACCGCGCAAGGGCAGATTTCCGTACCGGCCGAGATCCGCAAGAAGCTCGGGCTTGGTCCGGGTTCCGTTCTCGAATGGGACGAGCGTGACTCTCAGGTGATCGTCCGGCGGGCGGGCACGCACAGCTCGCGCGACATCCATGCGGCATTGTTCGGCTCGGACAAGCCGGCGTCGGTCGCGGACGTCAAGGCCGGCATTCGAAAGCACATGCGCAAGAAGCATGCGCGCCGTTGACACCAACCTGCTCGTCCGGCTCTTGGTCCGCGACGACGCCAAGCAGGTCGAGCGTGCCGAGGCTTTCATTGCGAATGGCGCCTGGGTGTCGCATCTCGTCCTGGTGGAAACGCTGTGGGTTCTGGACGGCGTCTATGAGCGGACACCGGCGCAATTGGCGAATGCCGTGGAGCTCCTGCTCGACCATGAGCATCTCGCTGTCCAGGACATGGACGTCGTGGCCGAGGCCCTGACGCTGTTCCGCTCTCGCCCAGCACTTGGCTTCTCCGATTGCCTGATCCTGGAGGTCGCGTGCAAGGCCGGCCATGTCCCCCTCGGCACGTTCGACCGTGCCTTGTCGAAGGCGGATGGAGTCGAGCTCGTCTGATCGTCATGGCCAGGCCGTCAAGGAACAAACCTCCCCAGATTTGATTTCGTCGAAAGCGAGATCTGGAGGAGTTCTCACGCGCTCAAGCAAATTTCCTGTGGAGCGCATTTCTGCGGATCAACAGACTTGGCCAGCACGAATCGTCTGAATCGCCTGCCAGACGCCGTCGGACTGCCGCAGCACCGCGAGATCGGCGCAGGTGCCCGGGGCCAGCGTGCCGACTTCGTCGGCTAGGCCGAGCACAGCGGCGGGGCGAAAAGTCGCTGCGGCGAAGGCGTCGCGCTCGGGCAGGCCGGCGGCGATGAGCTGCGTGATCACCCGCGGCAGATCGTGCCGCGGCGCGCGGCCCAGATGGGCCGCGTACAGGTCGCTCGAGATCGTATCGGGCGGAAATCCGTCGGCGATGGCCACGCGCGCCAACTCGTGGTCGTAGGCCGCGGTGCCATGGCCCACGTCGAACAGGACGCCGCGGGCACGCGCCTCGCGCGCCGCTTGATGCACGCGCGTGCGGCTCTCCAGCACGTTCTTCGTGCTCATGTAGCAGTAGGTCACGACGTCGCCGGGCCGCAGCTGGGCCAGCTGATCGGCGAGGGGCCAGTCGACGGTCTCGCGCGGGCCGTAGAGCAGGGGCTTGCCGCTGCGCTCCGCCGCCTCCAGCGCCCGCTCGACCACCCAGCGCGGATCGGTCGTGCCGGCCGAGAAACGGCTGACATTGACGGAGATGCCCCAGAGATCGTCGCCGCCGCCGGCCAGCGCCGCGACGCAGGCCGCGACGTCCACGTCGGCCGGCTCACCGAAGCAGGCAACCGGCGATGCTTCGCCCCGCGCCGACAGGTTGAGCGCCAGGCGGACGCGCGTGCGGCAGACGCGCACGACGTCGTCGCGATAGGCGGGCCAGTTCAGCGCTCCGGCGTCGCCCTGCGAGAGCACGGTGGTCACGCCCGTCGGCAGCATGTAGCGATCGGGACAGATGCCGTATTTCGAGCCGCCTCGCGCCGGGTGGGCGTGAAGATCGACGAGCCCCGGGATCAGCAGCGCGTCCGGAAACTCCAGCACCGTGCGGGCGAGCGGGTCGTCCCCGGCCTCGACGATGCGGCCGTCGCGCACGGCGACCAGTCCTGGACCGTCTCGACCGGTCGCGGGACAAAACACGCGTCCGGCGCGGATCAGCAGGTCGACCGTCATGCTCGTCCGCTCCCTCTCCCCCGGTGTTCTTCCTCAGACCGGCATGGTGCGCTTCTGGTGGGCGCGGCCGATTCGGGCGCTCTCGGGATCGTGCCCCGCGATCACGCGCACGCCCTCGTCGAGAAGTGCCGCGATCCTGTCGGGACCCGCACCCTCGAGATAGGCGAGTTTGTTCTTCTTGCTGGCACCGAACACTTTCGCGCGTGCGGCTTCCATCTCGGGCGGGTAGGGGCGGCGCTTCAGGTTCGTGTAGCCGAGCGACAGACCGAGATCGCCGGGGCCGAGCTCGGCGAAGCCGAGGCCGGGCACGGCCAGGATCTCCTCGCAGTGCTGCACGCCGGCCGGGCTCTCGATCTTCACACCGAGCAGCAGCTCGCCCTGACGTGAGAGCGGCCAGGGTTCGCAACGCTCGAAATAGGTCTGCTGGTCGATGCCCCAGATCGGTGCCGCCGTCGGTTCCGAGCCGCGGCCTCTGCTGCCGATGCCGAGCTTGTCCTGCCCGGTCTTGTGATGGGGAAAGCGGCAGGCGCGCACGAATTCCGTCACGGCGTCGGCGCTCTCGGCCTGACACAGAAGAATTCCGTGCACGCCGCGCGCCAGGATCTGGCGCAACTGCCAGGCGTTGAAGACGACGTTCGGGCCATCGATGCCGTTGACCGGCGCCTCGACGATCACCGCCGGCGTGCGATGACCGGAATTGGTCGGCCCGCCGTCGACCAGGCCGCGCATGTACGCTTCAAGCCCGGTCATGTCGAAGGCGCCGTGCTCCATGCCGACATTGATGTAGTCGGCCCAGGTCCTGGCGTCCTTGCGGCCTTGCTCGTACGTCAGGACATGGCCGGTGTGCGGGCCGTCGTAATAGATCGCCTGATCCAGCTCCAGAAGTTCGATGGCGCGGTTGATGCGCTTGGCCGCCATGGGTATCTCCTCGTCGTTGCGGCAAGGATAGTCGCTGAGACGCGGCCACGGCGATCTTTTGCGGTGGCGATGACGACGAGCAGAGGAATCGCATCCAGACAAGAATTGCTCATGCCGGCCGCCATTGACGGCGAGTGGTTGTCTGGATGCGATTTCATGGATGTGTTTCCCCGCACTCGCTCACTCCCGTTCTCGCTCGCTCTGCTCTGGCACGACGACGCGCTGGCCATTCGCGTCGAGCGTCCGGGCACGGACCCCGATCTCGTCAAGCTGTGGTGAGGCGCCGGCGTGGATCGCCGCTGTGTCGAGCGGTCAGGCCTGGCGCGCGGCCACTCGGCGATCGTAATCCGTCGCGAGCGCTTCGAGTGCCGCGACGGCGTCGCCTGCGAAGGAA
>JANNTF010000572.1:0-12382 GCA_031403455.1 Alphaproteobacteria bacterium
AGTCGCTCGCCTTCTTCGCGCCAGAGATCCAGGCGCTGGAATTTCCAGCCTGGGACTGCTTGCCCTACGATCGGGTCTCGCCTGTCGCGGAGACCGTGAGCCGCCGCATCGACACGCTCACGGCGCTCGCGGCCGGGGGCGCACCGAAGGCTGGTCGCATCGTGGTGACCACGATCAACGCGATCCTGCAGCGCGTGCCGCCGCGCGGCATGTTCACGACCGCGGGCTTCGCGGCGGAAGTCGGCACGGAGCTCAAGCTCGACGCGCTCACCGCGTTCCTCGCGCATAACGGCTATGTGCGCGCCGACACCGTGCGCGAGGCCGGCGAATACGCGCTGCGCGGCGGCATCGTCGATCTCTTCCCGCCAGGCACCGAGAATCCGCTGCGTCTGGACCTGTTCGGCGACACGCTCGAAGCGATCCGCAGCTTCGATCCGACATCGCAGCTCAGCGGTGCGCGATTGAAGCGCTTCATCCTGCGTCCGGTCAGCGAAGTCCTCCTGGATGCCGGCGCCATCGAACGCTTCCGCACCGGGTATCGCGAGCTGTTCGGCGCCATCGGCGGCAAAGATTCGCTCTACGAGGCGATCAGCGCCGGCCGACGCTACGGCGGCTTCGAGCATTGGCTGCCGTTGTTTCATGAGCGGCTGGAAACGCTGTTCGACTACCTGCCCCACGCCGCCGTCACGCTCGATCATCAGAGCGAGGAGGCCGTGGTGGCGCGGCTGGAACAGATCAACGAGTCCTTCGATTCGCGCACCGAATTCGCCAAGCGCAAGGATAGCGACGGCCCGGTCTATCGACCCTTGCTGCCCGACCGGCTCTATCTGACGGCACGCGAATGGCGCGCGCGTCTCACGCAACGCGCGATCGGCCTCCTGTCGCCCTTCGCGCCGCCGCCGGAAGCCGCCAACGTGCTCGATCTCGGTGGTCGCCCCGGTCCCGGTTTCGCCCAGGCGCGAACCCAGGCGGATGCCAATGTCTTCGACGCCGTGCGCGAACACATCGGCGCCGAGCAGGCGCGCGGCCGCCGCGTGATCGTCGCGGCATATAGCCAAGGGTCGCGCGATCGCCTGCAGACGCTGCTCGCGGAGCATGGGTGCACGGACAGCGTCACGACCGATACGTGGCAGGATGCCGCGGCGATCCCGCGCAACCGGATCGCGCTCGCCGTGCTCGGCCTCGAGCGCGGCTTCCAGACCGCGGATCTCGCGCTGATCAGCGAGCAGGACATCCTGGGTGAACGCCTCATCCGCGCCGCCAAGCGGCGCGTGCGCGCGGAGAATTTCATCGCCGAGGCGTCGACCCTCAACGAGGGCGATCTGGTCGTGCATGTGGATCACGGCGTTGGCCGCTTCGAAGGTCTCGTGACGATCCAGGCCGGCGGTGCGCCGCATGACTGCCTCAAGCTGCTCTATCACGACAACGATCGGCTCTTCGTGCCGGTCGAGAACATCGACATGCTCTCGCGCTACGGCTCCGAGGATGGCATGGCGGCGCTGGATCGGCTCGGCGGCGCCGCGTGGCAGCAGCGCAAGGCGCGCGTCAAGAACCGCATCACCGACATCGCCGACGAGCTCGTACGCATCGCGGCACAGCGCCACCTGAAGGTCGGCGACGCGATGGACGCGCCCGAGGGATTGTTCGCGGAATTCTGCGCGCGCTTTCCCTATCCGGAAACCGAAGATCAGGCCAAGGCGATCGATGATGCGATTGCCGATCTCGCCTCGGGTCGGCCGATGGATCGCCTGATCTGCGGGGATGTCGGGTTCGGCAAGACCGAAGTCGCCCTGCGCGCGGCCTTCGTCGCGGCGATCTCGGGTCACCAGGTGGCGGTCGTCGTCCCGACGACATTGCTGAGCCGGCAGCATTTCCGGACCTTCACCGAGCGCTTCCAGGGCCTGCCGTTGAAGATCGCGCAGCTCTCCCGCTTCGTGCCGGCGAAGGAAACCGCCCAGATCAAGACGGCGCTGCGCGAAGGCGGGGTCGACATCGTGGTGGGCACGACCTCGATCCTGGCGAAGTCGACGGTGTTCAAGAGTCTCGGCCTGCTGATCGTGGACGAGGAACAGCATTTCGGTGTCGGGCAGAAGGAACGGCTCAAGCAGATCAAGGCCAACGTCCACATCCTCACGCTGACGGCGACGCCCATCCCGCGCACGCTGCAGATGGCGCTGACGGGCGTGCGCGACATGTCGATCATCGCGAGTCCGCCGGTCGATCGCCTCGCCGTGCGCACTTTCGTGCTGCCTTACGATCCCGTCGTGCTGCGCGAGGCGATCATGCGCGAGCGCTTCCGTGGCGGGCAGATTTTCTATGTCTGTCCGCGCATCGAGGATCTCGATCAGGTGCGCTCGCGTCTGCTCGAGATCGTGCCGGAATGCTCCGTCGCCATGGCGCATGGCCAGATGTCGCCCGGCGTGCTCGAGGATACGATCAGCGCCTTCACCGAGGGCAAGTTCGACATCCTGCTCTCGACCAACATCGTGGAATCCGGGCTCGACATGCCGCGCGTGAACACCATCGTGCTGCATCGCGCCGATCTGTTCGGATTGTCGCAGCTCTATCAGCTGCGCGGACGGGTCGGGCGCTCGAAGCTGCGTGCCTACGCCTACCTGACGATCCCGCCCGATCGCGTACTCAATGTGACGGCGCAGAAGCGGCTGGAAGTCATGCAGACGCTCGACTCGCTCGGCGCGGGATTCCAGCTGGCCTCGTACGATCTCGACATCCGCGGGGCCGGCAACATCCTCGGCGAGGCGCAATCCGGTCATATCCGCGAAGTCGGCATCGAACTCTACCAGCACATGCTGGAGGAAGCCGTGCTGGCGGCGCGCGCATCCGGTGAAGGCAAGCCGGTGGCCGACGAATGGTCACCGCAGATCAATATCGGTACCGCAGTGCTGATCCCTGAAACCTACGTGGCGGACCTCGCCGTTCGTCTAGGCCTGTATCGGCGCCTGTCGTCCTTCGTCGAGCGCGCGGAGCTCGACGCCTTCGCCGTGGAACTCGTCGACCGCTTCGGCAAGCTGCCGATCGAAGTCGAAAATCTGCTCGAAATCGTCGCCGTCAAGCAGCTTTGCCGCAAGGCGGGGGTCGAGAAGATCGATGCCGGGCCCAAGGGCGCGGTCGTCGCATTCCGTCACAACCGCTTCGCCAAGCCGGAGAAGCTGATCGCCTTCATCACGCGTGACGCGGCATCGATGAAAGTGCGCCCGGACCAGAAACTCGTTCACGTCGCCAAATGGGACGATGCGCGCACGCGGATGAAGGGCGTCGCCAAGCTGATGGCCGAGTTGGCGAAGATCGCCGCCTAGCCTAACTGCGATAGCGCGCGAGCGTGTCGCGGCGGATCTCGATGCCCAGGCCCGGCCCGGTCGGGATGTCGACCCGACCATCGCGGTGATCGATCGGCTGCGTGATCAGCTCACGCCGAAACGGATGCGACGAGCGGTCGTATTCCAGGATCGGTTCCGCGGCGAACAGCGAGTGATGCGCCACCGGCAGCGCGGCGATCAGCTGCAGCGACGCCGCCTGGGCCACGGCCGAACCCCAGACATGCGGGTTGACCTGCACGCCATGCGCATGGGCGAGCGTGGCGATGTGGCGGCAGGCGGTGAAGCCACCGGCCGAGCCGATATCCGGCTGCGCGATGTCGATCGCCCGGGCGCCGAGCAGGTCACGGAAACCGAACAGCGTGTGCTCGTTCTCGCCGCCCGCGATCGGGATGGCGACGCGCGCTCGGACCTCGCCATAGCCGGCCAGATCCTCGGGCGCCACGGGCTCCTCGTACCAACGCAGATCGAAACGCTCCAGCGCGCGGCCAAGGCGTATCGCGTCGGCGACGCCGTAGGCATGATTGGTATCGATCATCAGGCGCACGGGCGTGTCGGCGATCGCCCGACCGATGGCGTCCATGACCGCGATGTCGTCGCTGATCCCGTAACCCAGCTTCACCTTCATGTGCCGGAAGCCGGCCGCGTGATGCGCGCGCGCCTCCGCGGCGAGGCGATCGGCCTCACCCTGGCCGCGGACGCGATAGAAGCCCGTCGCATAGGCCTCGACCGAACGGCGAAACGCACCGCCCAGCAACTGGTGCACCGGGACGCCCATCGCCTTCCCGGCGATGTCCCAGAGCGCGATGTCGACCGCACTGATCGCCGCGATGATCGAGCCCTTGCGGCCATAGTCGCGCGTCGCGTGATACATGCGATGCCAGAGCACTTCGGTCGCACGCGGATCTTGGCCGATGATCAGCGGCGCGAGCGCGGTCTCGATCGCCGTGGCCGCGATCTCCGGCGGCTCCAGCCCTTGCGCGAACGCTTCGCCCCATCCTGTGAGGCCGTCCTCGGTCGTGATCTCGACCAGGGTCGCGCAACGCTGGTGCACCCAGCCTTGTGAGAAGGCGAAAGGCTCGGCGAGCGGACTCTTGAGAATGTGGATGTGCAGCCCGGCAATCTTCATGGCGTCAGATCAGGCCGGGAGTCGGCGCGTCGACTTCGCGTCGCGCGAGATCGAAGACTTCGATGAAGGCTTCCGGGGGCTGGGCGCCCGAGATCGCGAATTTGTGATCGATGATGAAGCACGGCACGCCATTGATGCCTGACTGACGCGCGAACGCGTCCTCGGCGCGAATCTGCTCCGCATCGGCATCGCTTGCCAGATAACTGGCCACGGCGTCTGCGTCGCAACCCGCGCCGTGGGCGACGCGAATCAGCGTCGCCTCGTCGCTCAGATTCTCGCCCGCCAGGAAATAGGCTTGGAACAGCGCCTCGACGACCGCGTCCTGTAGGCCGGCGTTGCCAGCCCAGCGGATCAACCGGTGCGCCTTGATCGTATTGGGCGTGCGTTTGATCCGGTCGAAGGCGAAGGCGATGCCATCCGCCGCACCCGCCTCGCGCACCCGGTCGTACATCGACCCGCCCCCAGCGGCGCCGAACTTGGCGTTCAGATAGGCGCCGCGATCCATGCCTTCGGGCGGCATATCCGGATTCAGCTGGAAGGGCCGCCAGGTGATCTGCAGATCCGGCTGCGGTGCGGTCACCAGCGCGCGCTCCAAACGACGTTTGCCGATGTAGCACCAAGGACAAATTACGACCGAAACGATGTCGATGATCATCACCCGAAGCTATTCAACTTTCCCCGTATCGGGCAACCGCGTTGTCGACGCTCGCACGATCCGGAGGGCATACTCCGCGGCTCATCGCATCGATCTGACGGAGCCTCCGCGGGATGGGGATTGACGGCCAGGACCTGGACATCTTCGAGGCCGAGCTGGGGCGCCGCGCGGCGAATTTCGACGCGCTCTCTCCGGTTGGCTTCCTGGTCCGCGCGGCGGCGATTTTTCCGCACCGCACCGCGATCATCCACGGTGCGCGCCGCATCAGCTATGGCGGTTTCTATGCCCGCTGCCGACAATTCGCGTCGGCGCTGACGGCGCGAGGGATCGGGCGCGGACATACCGTCAGCATCCTCGCCCCGAACATTCCAGCCTTGCTTGAAGCGCATTACGCCGTGCCGATGGCGGGCGCGGTGCTCAACGCGCTCAATACCCGGCTCGATGCGGCGGCGATCGCGTTCATCCTGGCGCATGCCGAGACGCGCGTGCTGCTGGTCGACAGCGAGTTTGCCGCGCTCGCTGCCGCAGCGCTGGCTTTGCTCGATGCGCCGCCGATCGTGATCGACATCGATGATCCGATGATCCGAACCGGGATGCGGATCGGCGAGGTCGAGTATGAGCATTTTCTGGCTTCGGGCAGCGCGAACTTCGCGTGGACCCCGCCCGCGGATGAATGGCAGGCGTTGTCGCTCAGCTACACCTCGGGCACGACCGGCGATCCCAAGGGCGTGGTCTATCATCATCGCGGGGCCTATCTGAACGCCCTGGGCAATGCGCTTGCCCTGGGGCTGAACGAGCGCAGCGTCTATCTCTGGACCTTGCCGATGTTCCACTGCAATGGCTGGTCCCACACCTGGGCGGTGACCGCCGCCTGCGGCACGCATGTGTGTCTGCGCAAGGTCGATCCCGCGCTCATCTTTCCCGCGATCGCCGAGCATCGCGTCACCCATCTCTGCGCGGCGCCGATCGTGCTGACGCTGCTGATCCACGCGCCCGATGGCGTGAAGCAGCGTTTCAGCCATGTCGTCGACGTCGCGACCGGCGGCGCCGCGCCGCCCTCCGCCGTGATCGCCGCCATGGAGACTCTCGGATTCCGGATCACGCATCTCTACGGCCTCACCGAGAGCTACGGACCCGCGACCATCTGCATGACGCATGCGGATTGGCAGACCAGATCGCCGGAGGATCGCGCCCGATTGATGGCGCGCCAGGGTGTCGCCTACCCGACGCTCGGTGGACTTCTCGTCGCCGATCCCGAGACGGGGAATGCGGTCCCGAGGGACGGCACGACGCTCGGCGAGATCTGGTTGCGCGGCAACACCGTGATGAAAGGCTATCTCAAGAATCCCGCGGCGACCCAGCGTGCGCTCGGCCGGGGATGGTTCGAGACGGGCGACCTCGCGGTGTGGCATCCCGACGGATATGTCGAGATCAAGGATCGCTCGAAGGATGTGATCATCTCCGGCGGCGAAAATATCTCCTCGCTCGAGATCGAGGAGGTTCTCTACACGCATGCCGCGGTGATGGAAGCCGCGGTGGTCGCCAAGCCGGACGAAAAATGGGGCGAGACGCCGTGCGCTTTCGTGACGCTCAAACCCGGCGCCACCGCGACCGCCGCCGAGATCATCGCGTGGTGTCGCGCGCACATGGCGCATTTCAAGGCGCCTCGCTTCGTCGTGTTCGGCGTGTTGCCCAAGACCTCGACCGGCAAGATCCAGAAATTCCTCCTGCGTGAACGCGCCAGGAGCGACGCGTGAGCCGCGATCGTTTCGCCCTGGATGGCCACACGGCCATCGTCACCGGCGCGTCCTCGGGACTCGGCGTCCATTTCGCGCGCTGCCTTGCGCAAGCCGGCGCCCGGGTGGCGGTGGTCGCGCGGCGCAAGGACCGCATCGACGCGTTGGCCGCCGAGCTGCGCAAGGCCGGTCACGTCGCGTTCAGCTGCACGATGGACGTGACGGATGCGGGCAGCATCGACGCCGCGATGATCGCGATCGACGCCGAGCTCGGCGCGCCCGACATCCTGATCAACAATGCCGGCATCGCGGCGACCACGCCTTTCCTCGAGATCGACGAGGTCGGCTGGAACTCGATCATCGATACCAATCTGACGGGATTGCTGCGTGTGGCGCAGGCCGGTGCCCGGCGCATGGTCGCGGGCGGTCGAGGTGGGGCAATCCTCAATGTCGCGTCGATCCTTGGTCTTCGCACCGCCGCCCAGCTCGCCCCTTACGCGGCCGCGAAGGCCGCGGTGATCAGCCTGACCCAGACCATGGCGATCGAACTCGCGCGGCATGCCATTCGCGTCAACGCGCTGGCGCCCGGTTACATCGAGACCGAACTCAATCAAGCGTTCCTGCAGAGCCAGGCTGGGCAGGCGTTGGTCATGCGCGTCCCGATGCGTCGCTTCGGCACCGCCGAAGACCTCGACGGCGCACTCCTGCTCTTGGTATCCGATGCTGGCCGGTTCATCACCGGTGTCACGCTGCCGGTCGACGGCGGACATCTGGTGAGTTTCATCTGACCCACCGACACCACGCGCACGCAAGGAGACGCCATGATCGTCGATGTTCGGACTTACACGCTCAAGCCGGGGACGCTGGGCGACTACTTCAAGCTCTACGAAAGCGAAGGCTTCCCCGTTCAGACCACACATCTCGGTCAGCCCGTGGGTTTCTACTTCACCGATATCGGCCCGCAGAATCGCGTCGTCCATCTCTGGGGCTACGCCGACATCGCGGATCGTGCGGCGAAGCGGGCGAAGATGGAGGCCGATCCGGCATGGCTCGCCTATCGGACGAAATCCGGCGCGCTCGGGCGCACGCTGCGCCAGGAGAACAAGATCATGCGCAATGTGCCGTTCTTCCCCGGCAAGACCGGCGCCAAGCAGGCCTTCGGCATCGTCGACTACCGCACCTACACGGCGGAGACCGGCAAGCTCGGCGCGTTCCTCGACGTCTACGCGACCCACGCATTGCCGCTGCAGACGAGTCATCTCGGCAATTGCCTGGGCTGGTACATGTCGGATATCGGCCCGCAGAACGAAGTGCTTCACATGTGGGGCTACCGCGATCTCAACGACCGTCAGACGCGACGCAATGCGATGCAGGCCGATCCCGGCTGGGCATCCTATCTGCCCAAGGGCACGGGCTTGCTCAGCAACATGGAGAACTGGATTCTGCGCCCGGCGCCGTTCTGGAAGCCGGCGGTCTGACACGCGAGGCTCGCGACGATGGAGTTCAGTCTCGACGCCGCCACCGAGAGCATACGCGCCAGGACACGCGCGTTCGTGTCCCAGGATCTGCTTCCACTCGAGGCGGATCCGGGGATCTGGGGCGCCGGCGAGAACATCCGCGAAGATCGGCTTGGCGTGCTGCGTGGGGAGGCGCGGCGTCTCGGGCTCTGGGCGCCCCAGACGCCGGTGATCGACGGCGGCATGGGGCTATCGCGCGTCGCGATGGCGGCGATGTACGAGGAGGCGGGTCGCTGTCGCTTCGGGCCGGCGGTCTTCAACTGCGCGGCGCCCGACGACGGCAACATGATGCTGCTCGCCAAAGTCGGGACGCCCGCGCAGAAGGCACGGTGGCTGGCGCCGATCGTCGAGGGGCGCGTGCGATCTTCCTTTGCGATGACCGAGCCGAGTCCGGGCGGCGGCTCGGATCCGTCCATGATCCGCACGCGCGCCGAGCGCGTCGGCGATCGCTGGCGGATCCACGGAACAAAATGGTTCATCACCGGCGCCGAGGAGGCGAAGCATTTCATCCTCGTCGCGCGCACCAGCGACGATCAACGCAAGGGGCTGACGGCGTTCCTGTTCGATGCGGCGCAGCCGGGTTGGCGCATCGTCAGGCGCATCGCGATCATGGGCCCCGAGGAGCATGGCGGCCATTGCGAGATCGCGTTCGACGGCCTGGAGATCACCGACGCGAACGTGCTGATGAATGTCGGCGATGGACTCAAGGTGACGCAGATCCGCCTCGGGCCGGCACGACTCACGCATTGCATGCGCTGGCTCGGCATGGCCAAGCGCGCCTTGGAGGAAAGCTTCAGCTATGTGCGCGAGCGGCGCAGCTTCGGGATGACGCTCGCCGACCACGAAGGCGTGCAATGGCTGCTTGGCGAAGCGGCGATGGATGTCGAGATCGGCAGGCTGCTGACGATGCGGGCGGCCTGGAAGCTCGATCAAGGCGAATTCGCGCGCAAGGAAGTGTCGATGGCGAAGATCGCGGTGGCCGATCTGCTGCACAAGGCGATCGACACGAGCATCCAGCTCCTCGGCGCGCGCGGCTACAGCCGCGATACACCGCTCGAATGGATGTATCGCTACGCGCGCCAGGCCCGGCTCGTCGACGGCGCATCGGAAGTGCACAAGATGGTGCTGGCGCGCGCGCTGCTCGATGAAGGACTGGATTTCTGGTCCTGGCGATGAGATCCGGATCCGCACCCGCGCCGGATCCGACGCTTGATCTGGCACGATGGTTGATCGGCGCGCTCGGCGGCAACGGCGCGCAGGTCTCCCGCTTCGAGAAGCTCGGCGGCGGGGCGATCCAGGAGAATTGGGCGCTCGATGTCGTCATCTCGGGCGGTGCGCGCGCGGGACGCCATGCTCTGGTGCTGCGCACCGACGCGCCCTCACGGGTCGCCGCGAGCCATACGCGCGCGCAGGAATTCGCTCTGCTCTCGGTCGCCTGGGCAGGCGGCGTGAGCGTGCCCGAGCCGTTCGCCTTGGCGACCGATACGCGCGTCCTCGGCAAGCCTTTCTACGTGATGCGCCGTCTGGCGGGGACCGCAGCGGGCCATGTGCTGGTGCGCGATGATCGATGGCAAGGCGATCGCCAGGCGCTCGCGCACTCCCTCGGGCGCGAACTGGCGCGGATCCACAAGATCTCCCCGCCGCAAGCCGGTTTGGAATTTCTCGCGCTGCCGGCTGGCCCACCCGCGCGCAGCGTCGTAGGGGACCTGCGCCGGTGGCTGGACGGCTACCGCATGGCGCGACCCGCGCTGGAATGGGGCTTGCGCTGGCTCGATCGGCACGCACCGCCACGCGGCGCCGTTTGCCTGCTGCACCGCGACTTCCGGACCGGCAACTACATGGTCGATGACAAGGGACTGACCGGTATCCTGGATTGGGAATTCGCCGGATGGGGCGATCCCGACGAGGATATCGGCTGGTTCTGCGCCAAATGCTGGCGCTTCGGCGCAATCGCCCGCGAAGCGGGGGGCATCGGCGAACGCCAGGATTTCTATCGCGGCTACGAGGAGGAGAGTGGGCGGCGCATCGACCCCGACGCCATTCGCTATTGGGAGATTCTGGCGCATGCGCGCTGGGCCGTGGTCGCCCTGCAGCAGGGGGAGCGCTACGTGGCCGGTGAAGAGGCATCGCTGGATCTCGCGCTGACCGGTCGGCGGATCGCCGAATTGGAGTACGAGATTCTCGCGGCGACCGCGCCATGACCGACCTGCCCCAGGACCGACCCGACGCAGCCGAACTGATCGCCGTCGCCCGATCCGCTTTCCAGGCCGAGGTGATGCCGTTCCTGCGCGACGAGCTGCGCGTGACCGGGCTGATGATCGCGCATGCCCTCGCCATCGCGGAACGCGAGCTGCGCGATCCGGCGAGCGGCATTCTCGACGCCTGGCCTCTCGTCCACGCCATACGCGCGGGACGTCACGATTCGGACACGGCGCTGCACGCCAGGCTGCGCGCGGATTGTGTCGAGCGGGTCGCTGTCGCAAATCCTAAATTTCTCGATCAGGCCTGACGCCACGGCGTGGTTGAATTATCGCGCTGCGCCATAGGTGAGCCCACTCGTCCTCCCCCTCTCACGGAAGAAAGCGACTGACCGATGATCAAGACACTGACCCAAGCGGCTTGCCTCACCCTTGGCATGTTTCTCCTGGCGGGCGCGCGCGCCGAGGCGGCGGATGCCGCAGAGGGCAAGAAGGTCTTCACGCGGCAGTGCATGGCCTGTCATGTCGATGCCGCGGAGGGCCCGCGTCGGCTGGGCCCCAGCCTGTTTGGCATCCTCGGGAGAAAGACGGGGAGCGTCGAGGGCTTCCGCTATACCGAAGCGAACAAGGCCGCCGGATGGGTCTGGACCCCGGAGAAGCTCAACGAGTACCTCAAGAACCCACGCGAATCGATCCCCGGCACCAACATGGCGTTCGCCGGAATCCGGTCCGACAGTGATCGACAGAATCTGATCGAGTATCTCCAGTCTCTCAAGTGAGCGCGGCGGGGGTCAGCCCAACTGGAACTCGGCGGCGAGTTGGCGCCGGATCGCGCGGCCGGCGCGCAGATCCCAGCAATTCACGATCGCCAGTCTGAAGCCACCCGGCGGCATCGCGTGCTGCGCGGCCGGGCGCTTGGGGTCGAAGGTGATTTGGATCGACGAGATCGCTGGGTTCGAACGGCGCAGTTCGTTCACACGCGCAGCGGTGGGCGCGCGCCAGGAGCGGCCATGCGGGCCGAACAGGATCACGCTGTAGCCTGTCCGACGCTCGGTATCCGCGAATCGCCAGCGCCGATTGAGATACAGATCGACAACGGCCTTCAACCAGCCTTTTCCATTCAGATCAAGCCATTGTTCGGCCATCCGGAGATGGCACTCGATGATCCAGCCGCCGATCGTTTCAAAGTTGATCACGCCTGTGAAGTCCGGGAGGTACTGTCCTATCCAGGCACAGAGATAGCGCTCGAGGCGGCGGTTCGGCTCCGCATGGATGGTCCAGAAGTCGAACGTGCCGTGACCGGCGGGCCGGCCGGTCGTGTGACGCCACCATGTGATCGCGCCACGCAGCACCACCGCATCGCTGCTCACATGCGCGCCCGTGAAGAGCGGCATCCACATCTGTCCCGGTGTCAGGGCCGCGGCATAGGCGCGGCGCGAGCGGATGATCTGGCCGCCGGTTCCCATGCCGCGCAGGTTGAAGATCGGCTTGGAGAACACCGGAAAGCGGGGTGGCTCGACGCCGTGGGGGCCATGCGGCACGCCCTGGCTTTCGCAGATCCAAAGCTTGTTGTGGATGTGCCGATGCGCGGGAAACATCGCCCAGGCGCTGACTTCATCGACGGGGATATCCAGACCGGCCGGGCAGGGGATATGCGCGAAATATTGCCGGCGCCAAGAATCAACACCGAGATAGGCCACCGGACTCTCCGAGTGGAGGGTTGCAGAGAGAACAAAAACAGAACATAGTCGCCTTCAACACAAGCGCGCGAGGGCGACGATGGTCAAGTTCATCAATGGTCTTCTCCTGGGC
>JANNTF010000573.1:0-5878 GCA_031403455.1 Alphaproteobacteria bacterium
CCGCCGCGGCGCGCCTGGCCGGACACGATCTTCCGTATTACAGAACGAATGCCGGGACCCGACTTCCCGGTCACGGCAGCGCTGGCGCCCCAACGGGTGCAGCTGGCTTGACCCCGAACGTGAAGCGGCTGGTCACGCCAGTCCTCGGACCGGAGCCGATCGCGGCGACGCGGCCGCAAACGCCGAGTGCGCAGAGTTTCGAGGTCGGTTTCCTACGCAACATGAAAATTCTGGAATCGCAGCGCACGGCCAGCGCTGCCAAAGCGACCGTGCTCGATCGCTTCGAGTAGCGACGCGCGGAACTTCGCTAAACTGCGGCGCATGCTCGTGCGCGTACATCAGACCGGGACGAGTCGCGGCATCATCGCGTGGCGCGGCCGGCTTGCCGCCTGCACGCTGGGTCGCGGCGGCGTGTGCGCGGACAAGCGCGAAGGGGACGGGGCGACGCCGGCCGGCAGCTTCGCTTTTCGTCGCGTGCTCTGGCGACGCGACAGACTCGGCGCGCCTGTCACCGCGCTTCCGTGCGCCGCAATCCTCCCCGACGATGGCTGGTGCGACTGGCCGGCGGACTCGCAGTACAACCAGCCGGTCAAGCTGCCCTACGCCGCGCGCCACGAGCGGCTCTGGCGCGCGGATGCGCTCTACGATGTCGTCGTCATCCTCGGACACAACGACGATCCCGTCGTGCCGCACTCGGGCAGCGCGGTGTTCATGCATCTCGCCCGCATCGATTTCGGGCCGACCGATGGCTGTGTCGGCTTGGCGTTGCAGGATCTGCGCGCGTTGCTGTCGGCACTCGAGTGCACGAGCGTGATCGCGATCAGCCCGCGCTGAGTCGCGCCCCGAAGATGGCGGAGCCGATGCGCACATGCGTGGCGCCGTGGCGCACGGCGATCTCGAAATCGCCGCTCATGCCCATGCTGAGATGGATCAGGCCATGGCTGGCGGCCAGCGCGCGCAGCCGCGTGAAGAACGGGGCGGGCGGCAGGTCGTTGGGCGGAATGCACATCAGCCCAGTGATCACCAGCCCCAGCGCGCGGCATTCGGCGAGCAGCGCGTCGAGTCCGCCAGGCGCCACGCCGGCTTTCTGCGGCTCCTCGCCGATATTGACCTGGATGAAGAGGAGCGGCGCGCGGCCGGCGCGCGCGATTTCCTTGGCGAGCTCGCGCGCGAGCTTGGCGCGATCGACCGACTCGATCACATCGAACAGCGCAACCGCCTCGCGCGCCTTGTTGGTCTGCAACGGCCCGATCAGATGCAGCTCGAGATCGGGGTGCAGGGCCTTGAGCGCGGGGAATTTCCCCGCCGCCTCCTGAACACGGTTCTCGCCGAAGACGCGCTGACCCGCCGCGAGCGCCGCGCCGACGGCATCGGCGTCGAAATTCTTGGAGACGGCGACCAGCGTGACGAGACGGTTCGGATCGGCCGCATGGATACGCGTACGGATGGCGGCGAGATTGAGGGCGATCGGATCACTCATGGCGATCCGGTGTAGCGAAACCTCGGGCACAAAAAAAGAGGGCGGCCGAAGCCGCCCTCTCTGGTCGTTGCGAAATTCTGAGTGATCAGAAGTTCAGCTTGAGACCGGTCGCGACGCCAACGCCCTTGTTGTCGTTCGCCTTCAACGCCGAGTCGCCGTCGTTGAAGTTCAAGTAGAAGATCGAGGCGTAGAGTTCCACGCCCGGACCCATCGTGTAGGCGCCGGTCAGATGGACCTGGTTGAACTTGTCCTTGGCGCCGACCGTGGTCGCGCCGTCGGTGTGCGAGTTCAGCCAGTTCAGAGCGATCGCGAAGGGACCGGTCGAGTAGGCGGCACCAATGGCATACGCGCGGCCATTGCTGACGTCCCGCTTGTGGTCGTACTTGCGATAGCTGCCGCCGACTGCGAAGCCGGCATAGCCGACCTGCGCACCAAGCGACCAATCCTTGATCGAGTTGCCAGCGCCGGTGGTCGACACCGCGTTCTGGATCTTCGGCCAATAGGTGATGCCGGCCGAGGCCTGCACGTTGAACGCACCAAAATTGTTGGTGTAGTTCAGCGCGCCGGTGAAGCCGTTCGTGCGTGACTCGCGACGATTGAGCTCCGTGTTGCTGTCTTCGACGAGGTTCGGCGTGTAGGACGCGCCGCCCTGGAGGCCGAAGAAGCGCGGCGTGTAATAGGTCACGCGCTGGCCGTCGTTACCATTCTGGTTGAAGCTCGCCGAGTTGGCGAAGCTGCCGCCGAGACCGGCGCCGTTCAGCTTCGACGCCGTGGTGTCGAGAGCCGTCACAGCCGTCGGACGCTGGATCCACGCGCCGAACGCCGCAGATTCCAGAGTCTGGAAGCCGCTACGACCGGCGTTCGGAGCCGAGATGTGCATGATGTACGCGGCATCATTCTCGGAACCCATCACGAGGCGACCGAAGGCGCCGTCGACGAACAGGTAGGACTCGTCGATCGTGTCGCCAGACGAGTTCGCTTCGAGCTGCACGTCAAAACCGATCGTGATGCCGTTAGCGAGGGTCGTGCGGCCACCGAACCAGATTTCCGAGTCCGAATACTGCGTGAACTTGTTCGGACGATTGGTGGTCGTGGTGCCGCCAACGCCGATACGATCATTCTGGTTGCCTGCGTAACCAAACGCCTGATCGTGGTAACCGCCGACGACGACTTGGATCGGGGCGACCTTGGCCTGCGCGAACGCCGCCTCGGTCGTACCCCACAGGCCCGCCGCCACAAGAGCGGTCGTAGCAAGGAGCTTGTATTGCATCTGGAGATCTTCCTCCGTTGGGGTGCGCGCCCGAAAGACGCACACAGGTTCTTGCTCCGGATTGGAGCGGCGCAAGGATTGACGGGAAAGTTCCAGACCGGCAACACAGTTAAGCAGGCTGTGGCGAGAAGCACTCGCTCTGTGGCGGATGCGCAACAGTCGGGAACCCCGACCGGCGCCAGCAAAGCTGATGAGTCGGCTCAAAATGCGAGGCGAATCCCCGTAACGACACCGGCGCCGCGATTGCGATCTTCCCGGCCACGGGTCGACTCCCCGACATCGTAGCGCGCCGTGAACGCCGCGCCGACCAACGAGACTCCTCGGATCAGCGGGTAAGCAGCTGAAATCAAGAGGATATCGCCACGATCATGGCCGGGTGTGCGCACCAGCCCCGCGGTGCGCGAGCGCAGCCAGCTCGCGCCGAAATCCGCCCCACCCCATCGCCGCGTGATCCCGGCCGCGAAAGCACGGCCATCCATCGCTCCCGCCTGATTGCGCAAGCGTCGATACCCGGCGCCCACCGCCCAACCCTGATAAGCGAGCTGGCCGCCGAACGCCCAATCGTCGATCGGGTTGCGACGGTCCGCGAAGCTGGCATGCCGCACCCCGGCGCCATGCACCCATCCGATCGAACCCCGGATCTCGACCCCTTCCAGAACCCAGCGGCCGTTGACCGAAAACGTCGCGACATTCGTCCGGTCGCGGTCACGGTCGGAGAACTCGCGCGCATCCTGCTTGTCATTGGGCGTCAGCGACGCGCCGAACTGGAGCCCCGCGAGCCGGGGCGAGAAATACGTGATCTTCTGGTCATCCCCGGTGGTCAAGGGCGCCGTGGTCGTCAGCACATACGCATCGCGCGGCGTATAGATCCAACCGGTGACCGCCGATTCGAGCACCCCCCACCCGGCGCCCGGCCGCGGCGCCGAGACATGCTGCAGATAGGCCGCGTCATTCTCGGACCCGAGCACCAGCCGCCCGAACGCAGCCTCGATGAAGACAAAGGATTCGTCGATCTGATCATTGAACTGCGAGCTGCCTTCGAGCTCGACCTTGAAGCCCACCACCAAGCCATTGCCAAGTGTCGTGCGCCCCGAGAACCAGATCTCCGTATCCGCTTGCTGCGCGACGCGATTGGGATCCTGCAGCACGACCGGTGTGAAGCCAGTCTGGCGCGACTGGCTCGTGCGCACGCCGCGGGCATTGCGCGCAAACCCGAAGCTCTGCTCCATGTAGCCGCCAACCCTCACCTGCAACGGCCGCACGGATTGAGCATGGGCGCGATCGCCGGCCCCGAACGAAACGGCCGCGCCCACGAGCGCCGCGCCACAACCAAGACTCCATCGCATGTTCCCCTCCCTCATCGGTGTCGATGGGGCGAGAGCCTGGGCCCGCGTCAGTCTCGATCGCAAACGCGCAGGTTGAGCACGCCGATCGCGTTAACCCTCAGCCGGCAGAGCACGTCCGAAAGAGTAGAAGGTTCCGAAAGGAGGTGAGGCGCGATCTCAGCGCTGCGCCAGGCGCAATTCGCGCGCGCGAGTCAGGATCGCATCCTCGAGCTTCGAGGCCGTGCCGTCATCGACCGGCGAGTCGATCCAATTGCCGCCGGGGTCGCGGCGCTGCCGGAACACCGCCGCCTTGACGCCATCGGCGCGAAGCTCGCGGCCGAGGATGAACAGATTGACCTTGAAACGCTCATTGGGCGCCTCGGGCAGCGTGTGCCATTCCGTCACGATCACGCCGCCGAACGGATCGGCGGAGGTCAACGGCATGAAGGCGAGCGAGTCGAGCGATGCGCGCCACAGGAAATTATTGACGCCGATGCCGCCGCCGCCCTGCTGGGTATTGTTCGAGCGGCCAAACAAGCCGCCTTCACCGAAAACCGATGGTTCGTTGTTGCGCGTCTCGCCATAGCCGTAAGTCGGCTGGCTGCGGCCGCGCGCGCGCGTGGGGTAGAGGAAATCGGCGTTCTCGCAGGCCTGGAGCAGCGGCGCCGCCAGGGCAAGGCCGAACAGGGCGAAGCGAAATCCGCGATTGCGTGTCACTTTTCAATCCTCGTCGAGCGGGGGCCGGCGTTCACGTACGGGCAGAGTCGACTTGTTGATCCTAAACCACGCCCGACGATCCGCAAGCAAGCGTCATGACGTCGCTACGCCAGCCGGATCAACGCCATGCGCCACGCTCTCGACATATTCCTCTTCCTTGCCTCAATCGCCCTGGCGCGCGAGGCGCACGGTCCAGGTGCAGCCGGTGGAGAACCCAAAGCGCAGATTGGCTTCGCCCTGACGCGGATTTTCGCGCCGTGGATCGATGCTCGCCTCCGGCACGAGCGTGCCGTTGAACCGCGTCTCCAGGAATCGCCCCCGCAGGACGAGCACATCACCCAGCGCGCGCACGATCGCCGTCACCGCGCCGTCCAGCTCGATATAGCTGTCGAACTTCGATGGCGCTGCATTGGGCGTGCGCGGATCACGCACTTCGCCCTGGACCTTCCCGTTGACCACCATCATGACCATGCCGAGCGGCCGCGGGCAGGCATCGGGCCCGTTGCTGTAATTGGCGACACCCGTAAACCGCCCGCCGAGCTTGCTCGGATCCGCGAGCGTGCCACCGGTCGGCGTGAGCACCGCCTCGAGCCGGCTGCACCCGGTGACGGCGAGCACCGCCACCACCAACGCCAGATACCGCATGTCCAGCATTCCCATTCCCTCTCACAGCCGCACCGCGTCGCGCCTTACGCCGTCAAGACCGCAGCCGCAAGACAATAGCCGCGCCGCCGTGAACGCGCCGGCCTGATCACGACGGCCCGCACCAGAAGCGCGGGTTGAGGTTGTCGGGGCGATGGTCGCGGAGCAGCAATTGGGGCTCGGGCCCGGCTTGGGCACCGTCGACGATGCGGCGCAGCTGGCGCTGACGCTCGAGCGGCGCCGTGGCGCGGCCGAAAGGGCGCACCAGATCGGCGATCGTTTCGGGGAATGGTTCGTGGAAATAGCTCGAGAAGCGCGCAAAGCCACCGATGCCCTCGATGATGCTGGCGTTGAGCCATGCTGCGATTCCGTGCTCGCTGGTCCACGAATCATAGGCGGCGAGCGGCGCCAGGAATGGCGCCTCGACGCGCAGCTGCGCGCAGC
>JANNTF010000574.1:0-5237 GCA_031403455.1 Alphaproteobacteria bacterium
GATCGAGCTCGACGCCGATCACGCATTCCGGCCCGACGATCGCGCGCACGCGTTCGATCACGTCGCCTTCGACGTCGTCATAGCCTTGCGCCACCATGGCGCCGTGCAGCCCGAGCAGGACGCCGTCCAGCGGCATCGCCGTCTTGCATTGCGCGAGGATCTCGTCGCGCATGAACTCGTAATCCCCGCGATTGGTCGTGCCGGACGGGCTGGCGGCGAAGCAACTGCCCTCGATCAGCGTGAAGCCCTCCGCCTTGGCGCGCTTGCGCGCGACCCAGAGCGGCGCGGTGCACATCAGGGGCGTGTCGGCGGGATGCTCGCCCGGGCGCAGGAAGACGCCGTCCTTGTAGTCGTCGAGACATGTCGCCATCGGCGAAAACGTGTAGGTCTCGGTCGCGATCGTCGCAGCGAAAAGCCGCATCAGGAAACCCCCATCCCAGGACTCATAGCGCCGGCATTAGAGCGCGAGAGTAGCCGGCAGGCGAGTCATCCTTGCGCGCGGGCGGCCGCCTCGGCGCGTCGGACTCGCTCCCGCCACCAGACATAGAGGCCGCTGCCGACGATCACCGTGCCGCCCGCCAGCGTCCAGAAATCGGGGAGCGTATCGAACAACAACCAGCCGAGCCCGGTCGCCCAGATGATCACCGTGTAGGTCAGCGGCGCGACCGTGGAAGCGGGCGCCAGCTGCAGCGCCCGCACCGTCAGCCATTGCGCCGAGAGATTGAGGAGTCCGTTGACGAACATCAGCGCGTAGTCGACGCGCGTCGGTGCGATCCAGGTCGCATAGGCGAAGGGCGCGGACGCCAGGACGCCGACCAGCGCCTGCCAGATCAGCATCGTAAACACATCGACCTTGCCGCCCAGCTTGCGCGTCGCGATCACCCCGACCGACCAGCACAGCGTCGAACCGAGCACGAAGAGCGCGGCCCAGCCGACCGAGCCGACGCCGGGCCGCACCACCAGGAGGACGCCGCTGAACCCCACGGCGATGGCGCACCAGCGCCGCCAGCCGACCTGCTCCTTGAGCACCAGCGCCGACAAGGCGGTGACGATGAACGGACCAATGAACATCAGGGTCAGCGCCGTCGCCAAGGGAAGGCGCGCCAGCGCCATGCTCATGAACAGCGTTGCGCCGAGCATGAACCAGCCGCGCAGGATGATCAGCCGGCGTTCCGGCGTGCGGCGCAGATGCGCGGGCGCGCGCAGGATCAGCGGGCTCAGGACGACGATGAACACCACGAAGCGCGTCCACACCACGGTCATGACGGGCTGCGTTTCCATCAGCAGCTTGGCGATCGCGTCGGTCACGGCGAAGATGGCCTGGGCGACGATCATGATGATGACGCCGCGCGCGGGATGATCGGGAGTCTGCAACAAAGACCTCGGCTCGTGGGGCGTCCTACCGGCCGTCGACTCTTCCTGGCTTGCGGAGGTCGGCCTTGATCGGAATGATACGCTTTATCTCAGCCGGGAGGGCGCACATGCAGAATTCGACGCGGATCTGGTCGGACATCGATTTCGAGAAAGCGGGTAAGCAGGTCAGTTGGATCAACCTGCCGTACTCGGTGACGCGTTCCGCCTACGGCATGATCGCGATTCCCCTGACTGTCGTGAAGCATGGCAGCGGGCCGACGGCTTTCCTGATGGCCGGCAATCACGGCGACGAGTACGAAGGGCAGATCGCGCTGTGCAAGATGATCCGCGCGCTCGATCCTGCACGCATCCAGGGCCGGGTCATCATCCTGCCCGCGGCGAATTTTCCCGCGGCGATGGCCGGCGCGCGCGTCTCGCCCATCGATGGCGGCAATCTCAACCGCTCCTTTCCCGGCGATCCCGAACGCGGCGTCACGCAGGAGATCGCGCATTACATCGATAGCGTGATCTTCCCCGAATCGGATTTCTTCGCCGATCTGCATTCGGGCGGCTCCTCGCTCGCCTACGTGCCGTTCGGCAGCACCAACGAGGGACCGGACGCCGCGCTGAACAAGCGCTCGCTGGACTCGCTCACGGCCTTCGGGGTCGAATACTCGGTGGTGTGGAAACATGCCGATCCGCGCTACTCGCCGGGCGCCGCGATCAAGCGCGGCATTCCCAACATCGCCGGCGAGTTCGGCGGTGGCGGCAGCGTCAACGGGCCGATGCTCAGGAATGTCGAGCAGGGATTGTGGCGCGTGCTCAAGCATCTCGGGATCTGGGACGGGCCCACCGGGCCGGCGCCTAAGACGCGCTACATGAATGTGCCCGGCATCGACTACCACGTGCACGCGCCCGATCACGGGCTGTTCGAGCCGGCCACCGAACTCGGCGATTGGGTCAAAGCCGGGCAGCTCTGCGGCCATGTCCACTTCGTCGACAATCCCGGCCGCGAGCCCGTGGCGTGCGTCTTCAAGCGTGACGGACTGGTGATCTGCAAGCGCCATCCCGCCCGTGTCGAGCGCGGCGATTGCGTCGCGCATCAGGCGATCGATGGCGTCTGATCTCGCCGCCTTGAGCGCCCGCGCCATGCTCGCGGGGCTCTCCACCCGTCGCTTCAACTCGAGCGATCTCGTGGCCGCATGTCTGGGCGCGATCAAGGCGCGCGACGACGCGCTGCATTCCTTCATCCGTCTGGCGCCCGATGCGCGGCGCATCGCACACGTTTCGGATGCACGCCGCAAACGCCGCGCCCTCGAGGGTCTGCCGATCGGCATCAAGGACATCATCGACACGGCCGGGCTCGGCACCGAATACGGTGCGCGTGTCTATGCCGGGCATGTGCCCGAGCATGATGCTCAGGTCGTGCATCGGCTGCGCGAGGCGGGCGCGGTCATCCTCGGCAAATGCGCGACCACCGAGTTCGCGAACATGCATCCCTCGGCGGCGCGAAATCCGCATGATTTGCGCCATACCCCGGGCGGTTCCTCCAGCGGCTCGGCGGCCGCGGTCGCTGCCGGCCTGGTGCCGCTCGCGCTCGGTAGCCAGACCGGCGGCTCCGTGATCCGGCCCGGCTCGTTCTGCGGCGTCTTCGCATTCAAATCTTCGTGGGGACGCACGGAGACGCATGGCGTGCACGAGCTCGGCCGCTCGCTCGACACGATCGGCTGGTTCGCGCGTCACGCGGCGGATCTCGAGATACTCGCGCCCGTGCTGCTGACCGGGTATCGCCGGCAGGCCACGCCGACGCGGCCGCGCTTCGTTCGTCTCGCGACGCCGTTCGATGATCTCGCCTCCGCCGAGATGCGCCGGAGTTGCGACGTGTTCGCGCGCGAGCTCGTCCGCACCGGCGCGCGGGTGACGCGTCGACGCCTGCCGCGCTGGTTCGCGCAGACGCGTTCAGCGCATCGCGTGGTGATCTCGGTCGAGGCGAGTCGCGCTTTCGCGCGCTACATGCGCGAGATGCCGACCAAACTCAGCACCAGCATCCGCGGGTTCATCGCGGAAGGCCGCGCCAACGAGAAGCGCTATTCCGAGGCGCTGCGCTTGGGTGAACGCGCACGCGTCGCGCTCGACGAATTGTCCGGCGACGACGATGTGTTCATCGTGCCGGCGGCGCCCGGTGAAGCGCCGCGCGGCTTGGCCTGGACCGGGGATGCGGTGTTCAGCAGTTTCTGGTCGTTGCTGCGCACGCCGTGCACCACGCTGCCTTTCGCGCTGGGGTCCGGCGGCCTGCCTCTGGGCGTGCAGCTGGTCGGCCGCTTCGGGGACGACGAGAGGCTGCTCGCGATCACGCGCTGGGCGGCGCAACGCTTGGCCATCGTCGCGCCGCCTTGTCCGTGATGCTGGCGGAGAGGTGACGGCCGCGACGGGCATGCGGCCTGCGGACATCGCGCTGGGCGCCAGCGCGACGCTGATCTGGGCGGCGGCATTTCTCGCGACGAGCGTCGGGCTCGGCCTCACATCGCCGTTGCTGTTCGGCGCCTTGCGTTTCGCCGTCACCGCGGCGTTCATCGTGGTCGTTCCACGCCCGCGTGTCGGCTGGCGGGCGCTGCTCGCCATCGGCCTGTCGATCGGCGTGGGGCAGCACGCCGGGATCTTTCTCGGCATGGCGAGTGGCGTCACGCCCGGCATGGCGGCGTTGCTGGCGCATACGCAGAGCTTCTTCACTCTCGGCCTTGCCTGGATTCTGTTCGGCGAGACTCTCTCGTCGCGCGGCATCGCGGCGTTTGCGCTCGCCTTCGCCGGGCTCGCCCTGCTGATCGTCGAGCGCGGCGCCCCGATGCCGATCGCCGCGATCCTGATGGTGCTGGGCGGCGCGATCTCCGCGGCGCTGGGCAATCTCGTCCTGCGCCGGCTCGGTGGCGTGGACCCGCTGGGCGTCACGGCGTGGATGAGTGTGATCGCTGCGCCGTCGCTGCTGCTGCTGTCGGTCGCGACCGAAGGGCCGGCGCCGGCCTTGGCCGTGCTGCAGCACTGGACTCCGACGTTGCTCCTCGCGATGAGCTATTCGGGCGTGCTGGCGGGGCTGGTCGCCTACGCGATCTGGGTGCGCTTGTTCGGCCGCTATCGCGCGCATCAGGTCGCACCCTTCATGCTGCTCGTGCCCGTCGGCGCGATCGCGCTCTCGGCGCTGTTTCTGGACGAGCAGCTGAGCGTGTGGCGCCTGGGCGCGGCGGCGGCGATCCTGATCGGGCTGGCGCTCAATGCCAGCGGGCGCAGCACTCAGCCGCGCGCCGGCGCACGCTGAACCGCGGTGCGCCGTCCCAACGCCACGATCGCGGCGACGGCGGCGCAGAACAGGAACGCATCGAGCGCGAGCGCCTCGCCGTCGATCGCCCAGGCGCCGATCAGCGTGAAGAAGCCTTGCAGCAACTGGATCTGGCCGACGCGCGCCGTGCCACCCAGCGCAAGCCCGCGATACCAGGCGAAGAACCCTAGGAACATCGAGAACAGGCTGACATAGAAAAATCCCAGCCAGGCCGACGGCCGCGCGGCGAGCACATCGTCGCCGATCCCGATGATCAGCATCGGGAGCGCGATCACCGGCGCGGTGAGCACGAGGATCCACGAGATCGTCTGCCAGCCGCCGAGCACGCGCGAAACCACGGCGCCTTCCGCATAGCCGATCGATGCCGAGACCACGGCGAGCGCCAGCCAGCCATCGGCGGGAACGAACCCGCCGCCGCTTTCGCGCAGCGCGAACCAGACGACCAGGGCGCTGCCGATGAGCGCGCAGACCCAGAAGCCCGGCGAGGGCGTCTGTCTTGCCAGGCCATACAACCGTCGTCGGCCTCGATACAGGTGGCGACCGTATCGCCGTT
>JANNTF010000575.1:0-14708 GCA_031403455.1 Alphaproteobacteria bacterium
CATCCGCGACATTCAACGCAACGCTGATCTCCGCCGCGTTCCCGCTGGCGGCGCCGACAAGGCACGCGGCTGCCACTAAGAGATGTTTCATCGATGTCTCCGGTGCTTGCAGTCAATTCCCTCCAGAGAAGAATCGTCCGAACAATCCTCCTCCGGGGGGGGGAATATTGGGGTCAGCATGCAGTTTTCGGGATCTTAGCGCATGCTGAACTCATTTCTTCGGCGTGGTCGGAAGCGACCGCTCGTTTCATGCGCTGACCTTGCCGTTGGCGATGTCGGCCTCGCGTGACTCGGGTGCGCGTCGACTTGCATCGCCATACCCGCCGCCGCCCGCGGTCTCGACCAGCACGCGGTCGCCCTTGAGCAGCGTGGTGACCAGCTTGGACGGGATCGTCTCCGTGCTGCCGTCCACCCGCGTGATCACGGACACCGCCGGCAACCCCGGCCCGCCGCCTTGGGAGCCTTGGGCGGGGCAGTAATGGCGTTCGCCGCGGTGGGTGAAGGTGACTTCGCCGGCGAGGATCTCGTACTCGCGCATGATTCCGAGGCCGCCACGGAACAGGCCAGTGCCGCCGGAATCCGGGCGCAGGGCCGTGCGATGCACGCGGATCGGGGCCTCCATTTCCAACGCCTCGACCGGCAGGTTCATGCAATTGGTCGCGTCGGTCTCGATCACGTCGACGCCGTCGCGGTGGGCGCCGGCGCCGCTGCCGCCGGCGATCAGCTCGCCGACGACGAAGCTCTTGCCGCTGCCGCCGTGTCGCCCGCCGAAGGCCAGGGTCAGCAGCTCGCCCGCCGCGTCCGCGGGCACTTTCTCCGGCAGCACATCCTTGAAGGCGCCGAGGATGCAGCCGGTGATGCGCTTGATGGTGGCGGTGCGCGATCCGACGGGGGCGGGCTCCACGGGATTGACCAGGCTGCCCTCGGGCAGCGCGAGGCTCACGGGCCTGAAGCACCCGGCATTGGTCGGGATCGTCGGGTCGGTCAGCGCGCGCACCGCGAAATAGGCCGCGGCCTGCGAGCCGGAGCGCACGCAATTGAACGGGCCCTTGAGCTGCCGGCTGGTGCCGGCGAAATCGACATGGAAGCTGCCGTCCCTCACCGTGACCGCGACCTCGATGCGGATGCGGCGGTCGAGCTCGATGCCGTCATTGTCGAGGAAATCGGCGTAGCGATAGGTGCCCTCGGGGATCTGGCGCAGAGCCGCGCGCGTCATCGTCTCGGAGCGGTCGAGCAGGCTGGCGAAGATCGTCGCCAGCAAATTGTGTCCGTAGCTCAGCGCGAGCTCGTCCAGCCGCCGCGCGCCCATCTGGCAGGCCGCGATCTGCGCGTTGAGGTCGCCCATCACCGTGTCGGGGATGCGCACGTTGAGACGCAGCATCTTCACGAAAGTCTCGTTCATGACCCCGGCGTCGCGCAGCTTGAGCGGCGGGATGCGCAAGCCCTCCTGGAAGATCTCCGTCGCATTGGTCGGCACCGAGCCCGGCGTCATGCCGCCGACATCCTGGTGATGCGTCATCGCGGCGGAGAGCGCGATCGGCCGGCCGCGATGGAAAACGGGCATGACCAGCGCGATGTCCGGCAGATGCGTGCCGCCGCAATAGGGATCGTTGAGGATGAAGATATCGCCGTCGCGCATCGTCTCGATCGGATACTCGGCCAGGATCGCCCCGACCACGGGGATCAGCGTCGCGAGATGGATCGGGATCGCGCAGGCCTGGGCGAGAGTCTCGCCGGTGATCGTGAACAGGCTCGCGGACGCATCCAGCCCTTCCCGAACGATCGGCGAGAAGGAGCTGCGCAGCAATGTCTGCTCCATCTCGTTGGCGATGCCGTCGAGCTTGTGGCGCACGACTTCCACGGTGATCGGATCGAGCTCGCCGTGTGTCATGAAGGATCTCCTTGGGCGGTGAGCAGCAGATTGCCGGCTGCGTCCACAATGCCGCACCAGCCCGGCTCGACCAGCGTGGTCGTGTCGTCCTGCTCGATGATCGCGGGCCCGCTCAACGTGAACCCGACCGGCATCTGCGCGCGCGCATAGATCGCCGCGTCGAGCGGCGTGGACGATTCCGCGACCAGGATGCGCCGTATGCCCTTGCGCGGATCGCCGGGTTCGGTCGCGACAAGCTTGGCTTCGATACTGGCGAGGCCTTCGGCGCGATGCAGGCTGCGCAGATTCACGATGCGCGCGGGCGTGCGCGTCGCATGGCCATAGACAAGGTCATGCGCGATCAGGAAATCCTCGTAGAGAGAGTCCAGCGGCGCGGCCGTATCCAGCCGCAGCGGGACCTCGATCGTGTAGCCCTGGCCGATATAGCAGACATCCGCGAAATAGAGCCGCGCTTGCGTCGCGTCGCCGAGACGCTCGCGCGCCATCAGCGCCGCGGCTTGCACATCGAGCGCCGCCAGGGCCGATTTCACTTCGCCGAGATTCGTTGCGCTCAGCGCCCTGCCCAGGGCTTGCGAGACCTCGTGCTCGACGGGCGCCGCGAGCAGCCCGGCGGCGGAGAGCACGCCGGGATGGCGCGGCACCACGATGCGCGTGATGTGCAGATCGCGGGCGAGCGAGGTCGCGTGCAGCGCGCCGCCGCCGCCCAAAGGCAACAACGCGAAACGGCGCGGATCGATGCCCTGGCGCAGCGAGACCAGCCGGATGCCCTCGGCCATCTGCGCGTTGATGACGCGATGGATGCCGCGCGCGGCCGCCTCCACGCTCATGCCCAAGGGCGTGGCGATCGTCTCCGCGATCGCTTCGCGCGCCAGCGCGGGCTCAAGCTTCAGCGAGCCGCCGGCGAAATAGGCGGGGTCGATATAGCCGAGCACGATGGACGCATCCGTCACGGTCGCGCGCTTGCCGCCGCGGCCATAGCAGGCCGGGCCCGGCTCGGATCCCGCGGAATGTGGGCCGACGCGCAAGCCCCCGGCCTTGTCGAGCCAGGCGATCGAGCCGCCGCCGGCGCCGATCGAATTGACGTCGACCATCGGCACGCGCACGGGATAGCCGTCGACCAGACCTTCCTGGCGCACCAGCGCCTTGCCGCGCGCGATCAGCGCGATGTCGCTCGAGGTGCCGCCGATATCGATCGTGATCAGATCCTCGATCCCGGCCGAGCGCCCGGCCTGCTGCGCGCCGATCACCCCGGCGGCGGGGCCCGACAGGAACAGCCGCACCGGACGCTGGCGCGCGATCTCCGAGGCCATCAGCCCGCCGCGCGACTGCATCACCTGCAGCGGCGCTGAAATGCCGGACGCATCGAGGCCGTGCTCGAGCCGCGCGAGATAGCGGTCGATCACCGGCTTCACATAGGCGTCGAAGGCGGTCACGACCGTGCGCTCGTACTCGCGAAACGCCGGATCGACCTCGCAGGAGATCGACAGTTTGAGATGGGGATGCACCGACGCGACGATGTCACGCGCGCGGCGCTCATGTGTGGGATTGGCGAAGGCGAACAGGAAGCAGATCGCGATCGCCTCGACGCCGTCGGCGGCCAGCGCATCGGCGGCGCGGCGCACATCGTCCTGGTCGAGCGGCGTGACCACGCTGCCGTCCGCAGCGATGCGCTCGCGCACTTCCTTGCGCCGCGAACCGGGCGCGAGGAAGCCCGGCGTCTCCGGCTCCAGCACGATGCTGTACATGCTGCGGCGCATCTGGCGTCCGATCTCGATCACGTCCTTGAACCCCGACGTGGTGATCAGCCCGATGCGGGCACCCTTGCGCTCGAGCACCGCGTTAGTGGCGACGGTCGTGCCATGGGCGAAGCGCGTGATCGATGCGGGCGCGATGCGCCATTCCCCGGCCATCAGCGTGATCGCGCGGAGCACCGCCGCACTCTCGTCGCCGCGCGTGGTCGGCAGCTTGGTGAAATGCAGCCGGCCCGAGGCATCGCGCGCGACGACGTCGGTGAAGGTGCCGCCGATATCGACGCCGATCATGGTCATGACGCACCACCCTGACGCGCTGCGCGCGCCTGTCCCTCCACACGTCGAGGTGGGACGACAAAGAATTCCTCGTCGCCCCTCCTCGACTTGAGGAGGGGCAGCGCCGCGTAGCGGCGCGGGGTGGTGCGTGTGAGCGTCTGGATCATATGAAACTCAGCAGCCGTCTGGGATTACCGACGAGGATCGCATCGATCTCCGCCTCGCTGAACCCCCGGCGGCGCATCATCGGTACGACGTTGCGGAAGATATGGCCGTAGCCATGGCCGCCGAAGCGCTGCAGGCGGCTCAAATAGCAGATGTCGTGGCTGATCACGACGCGCTCGAGATGGCCGTGCTCGATCAGGGTGCGGATATGCCGCAGCCGTGTCGCGTCGTTGGGCATGTCGATATCGGCGTGCTTGTAGAAGGCGGTCTCCTGCCCGAACAGGTCGAACTCGACCACGCAGCCGCTCTCGGCGAGGCGCAGCAACCGTTCGTCGTCGAAGATCGTGCGATCGATATGGCTGATCACCACGCGCTCGATCGCGCCGCCGCGGGCGCGGATGAAATCGACGATCTCCTGCGGCTGGTCGGGATGGCGGCCGGGATGGACGTTGATCGCGGCGCCGGTCTGCTCTTGCGCGATCAGCGCGGCCTGCATCACGCGCTTCTCGAGATCGGTCCAGGGCGCCTGGCAACCGATCTCGCCGATCATGCCCGCGCGCACATCGGTGCCCCAGGCGCCGAGCTGCACCTGGTCGATCATCTCTTGCGCGAAATCGTCGACGCGGCGCGTGTGGTTGCGCGGATCCTGATACTCGTCGACGTAATAGCCGCAGCCCATCACGAGATTGACGCCGGTCACTTTCGAGATCTCGGCGAGGCCTTGCGGATCCGGCTTCAACCCGCCGCAGGAGAGCTCGACGATCGTGCTGCCGCCGACCTCGCGCAGCTTGCGCACTTCGTCGATGGCGATCGCGACGTCGTGGAGCTGCAGATTGCGCGGTGCGACCAGCTCGCCATAGCTATAGGCCCAGACATTCTCGAGCGTGATCTCCGGACCCGGATCGTTGAGCGCCGCGAGCTTGGGCGGCGTGATGTCCCACAGCACATGCTCGTGCATCAGGGTCGGGCCGAGAGTCGCCGGATCGATGATGCCGCGCGCGGTCTGGGCGCGGCCGCGCAGCATGTCGCGGGTATGGCGTTGGCTCATCGGCATTCCTTCTCAGCGCAGATGGCAGGCGACGTGCCGGCCTGGAGCGATCTCGCGCAAGACCGGCGGCTCGACGCGGCAGCGCGGCTCGGCATAGGGGCAGCGCGTATGGAAGTGGCAGCCCGGCGGTGGGCGGCTCGGACTCGGCACGTCGCCCTTGAGGATGATGCGCTTGCGCCGCGTCTTGGGATCGGGCACCGGCACCGCGGAGAGCAGGGCTTCGGTATAGGGATGCAGCGGCGACGCGAAGAGCGTGCGCTTCTCCGCAAGCTCGACGATGCGCCCGAGATACATCACCGCGACACGGTGGCTGATGTGCTCGACCACCGCGAGATCATGCGCGATGAACAGGTAGGAAAGCCGCAGCTCGCGCTGCAGGTCGACGAGCAGATTGATCACCTGCGCCTGGACCGAGACGTCGAGCGCCGAGACCGGTTCGTCGCAGATGATCAGCTCAGGATTGGGCGCGAGTGCACGCGCGATGCCGATGCGCTGGCGCTGGCCGCCGGAGAATTCATGCGGGTAGCGATCCATCTGCTCCGGACGTAGACCGACGCGGCCGAATAATTCGGCGACGCGCGTGCGGCGCGCGGCGGCGGAGAGGCTCTCGAAATTACGCAAGGGTTCGGCGACGATCGCGCCGGCGGTGAGGCGCTGGTTGAGCGACGAGTAGGGATCCTGAAAGACGAATTGCAGGTCGCGCCGTACGGGCCGCATCTCCGCGCGGCCGAGGCCGTCGATGCGCCGGCCCTTGAGCCGCACCTCGCCGGCGGTCGGCTCGATCAATTTGATGATCGCCTTGCCGGTGGTCGATTTGCCGCAGCCGGATTCGCCGACCAGGCCCAGCGTCTCGCCCGGCGCGATCGCGAAGGAGATGCCGTCGACCGCGTAGACCTGGCCGACGATCTGCTGGAACAGCCCGGCCCGGATCGGAAAATGCTTCTTGAGGTCTTTGACCTCGAGGAGCGGCGCGCTCATGCGATCACCCGGTCGGCCTCGAAGCAGGCGACGAGATGGCGCTCGCCCTTGCGCTCGAGCGGCGGGAAAGATTGCCGGCAGCGTTCGGTCGCCAGCGTGCAGCGCGGCGCGAAGGCGCAGCCCGGGATCTCCTCGCGCAGGCTCGGCACCACGCCGGCGATTTCATTGAGCCGCTGCGGCGCGGTATCGGTGAGCGACGCGCCGAGCCTGGGCATCGAGCCGAGCAGGCCGCGCGTATAGGGATGCATCGGGCGCTCGAACAGCTCGCTGACCGGCGCCTCCTCGACCTTGCGGCCGGCATACATCACGACCACGCGCTCGGCCATTTCGGCAACGACGCCGAGATCATGGGTGATCAGCATGATCGCGGCGCCGATCTTGGTCTTGAGCTCGCGCATCAGATCGAGGATTTGCGCCTGGATCGTCACGTCGAGCGCGGTGGTCGGCTCATCCGCGATCAGGAGCTTGGGGTTGCAGGCGAGCGCCATCGCGATCATCACGCGCTGGCGCATGCCGCCGGAGAGCTGATGGGGATACTCCTTGGTGCGGCGCTCGGGCTCGGCGATATTGACCAGGCCGAGCATCTCGACGGCGCGCGCATCGGCGGCGCGGCGGGCGAGCCCCTGATGGCGCACCAGACTCTCCGCGATCTGATGACCGATGGTGAGCACGGGGTTGAGGCTCGTCATCGGCTCCTGGAAGATCATCGCGATCTGATTGCCGCGGATGTCGCGCATCTCGGCGTCGCGGAGCTCGAGCAGGTTGCGGCCCTCGAAGCGGATCGCGCCCTCGACGATGCGCGCCGGCGGCGAGGGCAGCAGGCGCAGGATGGATTGCGCGGTGACGCTCTTGCCGCAACCGGACTCGCCGACGATGGCGAGAGTCTCGCCTGATGCGATCGTGAACGACACGCCGTCGACGGCGCGCACCACGCCTTCGCGGGTGTAGAACCAGGTGCGGACATTCTCGAGCTCGAGCAGCGGTGGTGCTGCGTCCATCGCCGGGACTCAGATCCGCCGCGCGAGACGCGGATCGAGCGCGTCGCGCAAGCCGTCGCCGACCAGGTTCACCGCCAGCACCGTCAGCGACAGCACGATGCCCGGGAAGACGATGATGTAGGGCTTGACCTGGAAGACGCTGCGGCCATCCGCGATGATATTGCCCCAGGATGGGATGTTCGGCGGCGTGCCGGCGCCGATGAAGCTGAGGATCGCCTCGGTGATCATCGCCGAGGCGCAGATGAACGTGCCCTGGACCAGCAGCGGCGCGATCGTGTTCGGCAGGATGTGCCGGAACAGGATGCTCGGCAGGCCGGAGCCCGACGCGATCGCGGCCTCCACCATCGGCAGCTCGCGCAAGGACAGCACGAGGCCGCGGACCAGGCGGGTGACGCGCGGGATCTCGGCGATCGCGATCGCGAGGATCACGTTCTCCAGGCTGGCGCGGGTCAGCGCCATCAGCGCGATCGCGAGCAGCACGGGCGGCACGGCCATCAGCCCGTCCATGAAGCGCATCACGATCGAATCCGCGAGCCGCACGAAACCGGTGACCAGGCCGAGCAGCATGCCGACGACGGTCGCGAAGATCGCGACGCCGAGCCCGACGGTGAGCGAGACGCGCGCGCCATAGAGCACGCGGCTATAGACGTCGCGCCCGAGCAGATCGGTGCCGAACCAGAAGCGCTGCGAGGGTTCGCGCAGGCGGAAGATCGGCGCGACCTTCTGCGGATCGATGGTGCCGAGATACGGCGCGCAGATCGCCATCACGACCATCACCACGAGAATGATGGCGCCGAGTACCGCCGTCGGATGGCGCCGCACCGTGTTCCAGGGGCCGCGGCGTCCAGCACCACGCGGCATCTTCAAGGCGCCGGTGCGGGTCACCGCGGCCATGCTCAGTACCGGATGCGTGGATCGAGCAGCGTGTAGCTGAGATCGATCAGCAGATTCACCAGGACATAGACGAAAGAGAACAGCAGCACCACGCCCTGGATGATCGGATAGTCGCGGCGCAGGATCGCATCGACGGTCAAGCGGCCGAGGCCGGGAATGGCGAACACGGTCTCGGTGACCACGACGCCCGAGATCAGCAGCGCGATGCCGCTGCCGAACACCGTCACGATCGGCACGGCCGCGTTCTTGAGCGCGTGGCCGAGCAGCACCTCGGTCTCGAACAGGCCCTTGGCCTCGGCGGTGCGGATGTAATCCTGCGCCAGCACCTCGAGCATGCTCGCTCGCGTGATGCGCGCGATCAGCGCCATGTAGACGATGCCGAGCGCGAGACTGGGCAGCGCCATGCTGCGCAGGAACGGAACGATGCCATCGCTGAGCGGCGTGTAGCCCTGGACCGGCAGCCACTCCAGTTCGATCGAGAAGCCGAGGATCAGCAGATAGGCGAGCACGAAGACCGGCACCGAGAAGCCGAGCACGGCGAAGGCCATGATCGCGCGGTCGATCCAGGTGCCGACTTTCCACGCCGCGATCACGCCGAGCGGAACGGCGAAGATCACGGTGAGGATGAGCGTGCACAGGCTCAGCATCAGCGTCGGCTCGATGCGCTGCTCGATCATTCGGGTCACGGCCTGGTTGGTGAAGATCGAGACGCCGAGATCGCCGTGGAAAACGCCCCAGACCCAGCTCCCGAAGCGCACCGGGAAGGGCTCGTCAAGGCCGAGCCGGGCGCGGATACGTGCGATGTCGTCGGCATTGGCGAGGTCGCCGGCGATCACCGCGGCCGGATCACCCGGCGTGATGTAGAGCAGGGAGAACACGAACAGAGCGACGATCGCCATCACTGGGATCGTCGCGATCGTGCGCCTGATGACGTACGCGAACACGCGTGATTTGCTCCTGCCCCGGGCGCCGCGGCGGTGTGATTGACGTACGACCTTGCCGCGTCGCCGCAATCGAGTAAGCACGGTTTGCGGCGAGGCTTCAAGCCGGGCAGTATCGGGACCACCTGACTTGGATTTCAACGCAGGGTCACAGGAGGGGCAAAATGAAAAGATGGCAGACACTGCTCGCGGCCGGGGCGACGATCGCCACGTTGATGGGCGGCGCGGTCGCGCAGGAGAAAGTGTTGCGGCTGGTGCCGCAGGCCGACCTCAAGAATCTCGATCCGATCTGGACGACCGCCGCGATCACGATCAATCACGGCTTCATGATCTACGACACGCTGTTCGCGCTCGACAGCAAGCTGCAGGCCAAGCCGCAGATGGTCGACACCTGGACGCGCAGCCCCGACGGCATGAAATGGAGTTTCAAGCTGCGTGCCGGGATGAAATGGCATGACGGCACGCCGGTCACCGCCAAGGACATCGTGGCGTCGCTCAATCGCTGGGGCAAGCTGCCGACGCGCGGCGGGGCGATGATGTCGCGGGTGGCGACCACCACCGCGATCGACGAGCTGAGCTTCGAGCTCGTGCTCAAGGAGAAATTCGGGCCGGTGATCGAGACCCTCGCCGATCCATCGCTGCCGGTCTTCATGATGCGCGAGAAGGACGCGATGACCGATCCTTTCGAGCAGGTGAAGGAAGCGATCGGCTCCGGCCCGTTCTTGTTCATGAAGGACGAGTGGGTGGCCGGCAGCAAGGTCGTGTATCGCCCGTTCAAGGATTACAAACCGCGGGCCGAGCCATCGGATGGCATGGCCGGTGGCAAGGTGGTGAAGGTCGACCGGGTCGAGTGGATCTATCTCCCCGACCCGAACACCGCGACGCAGGCCCTGCTCAAGGGCGAGGTCGATGCCTTCGAGCAGCCGACCTACGATCTTCTGCCGCTGCTGCAGAAGGATCCCAACATCACGGTCAAGGTGCTCGATACCCTGGGCAAGATGGGCCATATCCGCCCGAACCATCTGCATCCGCCGTTCAACAACGTGAAGGCGCGCGAAGCGCTGACGCTGCTGGTCGACCAGGACGAGTTCCTCGCCGCGATGGTGGGCAAGAAGGAGTTCCAGCAGCAATGCTTCGCGGTGTTCATGTGCAACGCGCCGTTCGCGACGGAGAAATATTCGGAAGGCCACCGCAAGGCGAATATCGCGCGCGCGAAGCAGCTGTTCGTCGAGGCCGGCTACAAGGGTGAACCGATCGTCATCCTGCATCCCACGGATCAGCAGCTGATCGGGCAGATCTCGCTCGTGATCAACGAGAAGCTGAAGGAGGCCGGTCTCAACGCCAAGCTCGAGGCGATGGATTGGAGCACGCTCACCAGCCGGCGCACCGTGCAGGATGCGCCGGGACCCGGTTCGCGCGGCTGGAACATCTTCGTCACCTGGTGGACGGGCCTTCCGATGGCGAGCCCGATCACCAACGCGCCGCTGGCCTCCTCCTGCGACAAGAAGAACTGGTTCGGCTGGCCGTGCGACGAGCAGATCGAGGCGCTGCGCGCGGAGTTCATCGCCGCCGGCGACAAGGACGCGCAGATGAAGGCGATCGACGGCTTGCAGAAGCGCTTCTACGAGTTCTTCCCCTACGTGAATACCGGGCAGTTCGTCGCCCCGGTCGCGTGGCGCAAGACTCTCGTCGGCGTGCCCGACGCGCTGCTCTTCGTCGCCTGGAACATCGAGAAGAAGTGACGAGTGACTCATCCCCTCCTGTCGCTTCGCGGCAGGAGGGGACGGAGGGGAAGATGAACATAGCCACGCTGACTGCTACTGAACTCCTACGCCTCTATCGTGCGAAGAAGCTCTCGCCGGTCGAGGTGACCAAGGCGGTCCATGAGCGCATCGACAAATTCGAACCCGCGCATAACGCTTTCGTCTTCCGCGGCGACGCGGATGCGCTTGCCGCCGCGCGCGAATCCGAGGCGCGCTGGATGAAAGGCGCGCCGATCGGTCTCGTCGATGGCGTGCCGACCACGATCAAGGATCTATCGCCGGTGAAGGGATGGCCTTGGCGCCGGGGCTCGCGCACCACCTCCACCGATCCCGCACCCGAGGATGCGCCGGCCGTGGCGCGGCTGCGCGAACATGGTGCGGTGCTGCTCGGCAAGACCACGGCGCCGGAGTTCGGCTGGAAGGGGACGGGCGACAGCCCGCTCACCGGTTCCACCCGCAATCCCTGGAATACGGCCAAGACCGCCGGCGGATCGAGCAGTGGCGCCGGCGTCTGCGCCGCGCTCAATCTCGGCTTTCTGCACCATGGCTCCGACGGCGCCGGGTCGGTGCGCATGCCCGCGACATTCTGCGGCGTATTCGGGCTCAAGCCGACTTTTGGGCGAGTCCCGGCCTGGCCGCACGGCGCGCTGCCGATGCAGTCGCATACCGGGCCGCTGACTCGTACGGTCGATGACGCCGCCTTGATGATGACCGTGATGACCGAGTTCGATCATCGCGACTGGCTGGCGCCGCCGCCCGACGGACGCGACTACCGCGTCGGTCTCGAAAACGGCGTGCGCGGCTTGCGCATCGCCTTCAGCCCGAACCTCGGTTACGTGAAAGTTGACCCCGACATTGCGAGCGCGGTGCGTCGCGCGGCCGAGCGTTTCACCGAGCTCGGCGCCATCGTCGAGGAGCGCGATCCGGGATTCGCGGACCCGCGCGAGCCGATGGAAAAATTCTACGTCGCCAACATGGCAGTCATCATCGACTCGACCCCGGTCGAGCAGCGCGCTCTGATGGATCCGGGCTTCCTGCGCTTCGGCGCCGCTGGCCGCGACGTGACAGGCATGGAACTCGCGCGCGCCTGGGTCGCACGTGATGCGCTCGGCCGGCACATGAACGCGTTTCATCAGAGCTACGATCTGCTGCTGACGCCGAGCCTGCCGATCCCGGCTTTCGATGTCGGACTCGAAGTCCCGCCCGGCAGCGGCATGACCGAGTGGCTCGATTGGAGCCCGTTCCACTATCCCTTCAACTTCACGCAGCAGCCCGCCGCGGTCTGCCCCTGCGGCTTCACGCGCGAGGGCTTACCCATCGGCCTGCAGCTCGTCGGCGCACGCTATGCCGACGCGCTGGTGCTGCAGGCATCGCGCGCCTACGAAAGCGCCGCACCCTTCGTGATGCCTAAAGCGTCTTGAGGAATTCGATCAGGGCGCGCTTGTCGCCCGGCGGCAGGTCGACGCCATAGACGTGACCATCCTTACCGTTGCCTTTCAGCCGCGTGTCGAAGCGAAAGCCGCGCGCCTCAGCGGCCGGCCCCTCGGCGATGAAGCCGAGCTTCTCGCGATCGAGGACGTCGTAGCCGCGATGGAAGATCGCCGGGCGCTGCGCCGGCGGCGCGAGCAGATCGGCGATCGTCGGCACCGCGCCGTTATGCAGATAGGGCGCGAGCAGCCACACGCCGACCAGCGGCCGCGCGACATAACCTTGGGCCGCCTGCATCGTCGCGTTCTCGATGCCGAGGAAACCCGTCAGCCCGTTCATCCGGTCGGCATCGGGCTGCGTCCAGGTCTTCACATGCTCGGGATCGGTGCCGATCTCGGCCAGCGGAATGGCGGCGCCCGCGCGCGGACCCTTGGGATCGTGACACTGACTGCAATTCGACGCGAAGAGATCGCGGCCACGTGCGGCGCGTTCGGCATCGATCGGGAAGGGATAGGCCGGTGGCGGGAGATCGCGCAGATACGCCTCGATGCGACGATTGCGGTCGGCGAACGCGCCAAACGGCAGCGATCCCGTGCCGAGCGCGGACGACGCGATGACCGTGTACACGCTGCGCGCCTCGCCGCCCCAATGCATGAGCTGGCCGTCGCGCAATCCCATGCGCCATAGCGCCGGGAAATCGGTGTTGCCGACGCTGTCGTCCCATGCGCCCTGGGTCAGCACGAATTTCGGCAGGTTGAAGGCGTCGTCGCGACCGGGACCCCAGGCCGGTCGTGTCTTCGTCCACGCCATCTGGTCGGCGCCGATGCGCAAGGCCAGACGCGTCGCGGGAACGAGGACGAAGGAATAGAGCGCCCAGTCGGTCCAGCCGAGTTCGAATTGCAGCGCGATCTCCGGCATCAGCCGCGCGGCGGTGAAGCGGCGGTCCCGCGCGGCGTCGAAGAGGAAGCCGAGCAGCGCCTGGACATTCGCCGTGTGGCCGGGGCCACCCAGCGCGAAGCGTGGCTGCGCATCGGCGGCGAGGCGGTACGAACTCGTGTGGCACAACGCGCAATTCACCGTCACGCGCTCGAAGCCGAGCTGCTTGATCGAGAAGCCGACCGGCAGGCGCTCGCCGGGTTCCCAGGGAAAGCCGAAGGCGCCGTAGCCGCCATGACGCTGCGTGTCCGGGCCCCAGCCCGCCGCAGCGTGTTTCTCCACCAGATCGGGAAAGACGCGCGGCAGGATCATGAAGATCGGATAGGGGATCCCGGCGAGAAGCTCGGCGTTGAGCGAGCCGTATTTGAACCGGGCCTCGTCATCGGCGAGAAGCTGGTCGCCCGGCGTGAAGAACTTCCACCAGATCAGCGCGGTGCCACCGAGGATGAGCACGAGCATGATCAGCAGCGCGATCCGTGCGCGGCGTGTCCAGCTGCGACGAGGGCGGGCGCCGGCCATCAGAATGTCTTCAGGAATTCGACGATGGCATCCTTCTGCTCGGCGGCGAGGTGCGTGCCATAGGCCGGACCTTCATGGCCGCGATTGCTGTTGCCGGCCCAGCGGCCCGGCACGCAGCGATGATCATCGTGGCGGTTCTCCGGATTGATCTCGCGCGCGCACAGCGCAGGGTCGTCGACGCATTGCGTCTCGTAGCGGAAGAAGGACTGGCCCTTCTCCGCCGGCACATCGGCGACGAAGCCGAGCTTCTGGCGATCGACGACGTCGTAGCCGCGATAGAAGACGCGCGGCCTGTTCTCGGACGGCTCGAGCAGATCGCGCAAGCTCGGCACCGAGCCGTTGTGCAGATAGGGCGCCCGCAGCCAGAGCCCGTCGAGTGGCGCGTTGGCATAGCCATCGGTCTTGCGGAAACGCCGGAAGCGTTCCGCCGGATAGCCGCTGTAGAGATTGCCCTGCTCGCGCGACAGCGCGTAGGAGTAGTTGTCGAGACGGCAAGGATCGGTGCCGATCTTGTCGATCGGCTCGACCTTGCCGACGCGCGCGCCGCTGAAATCGCGGCCGTCCGTGCCATGGCAGGTGGCGCAGTACTCGGCGTAGAGCACGCTGCCGCGCGCGGCGCGCGCGCGGTCGATGTCGAACGGCCAGGGCGGCGGCGCATTGCGTTCCGAGCTCAGCCACCGGGCGATGAAGGCAAGCGACTCGCGGTCGATCGTCGTCGGCACCGCGCCGGTGCCGAAAGCGGCGCTGCGATTGCGCTCGGGCACGGAATCGTTGTTGCCGTCCCAATGCAGCTGCATGCCCTCGCGCGGCCCCTGCAGCCAGAGCGAGGGATAATCGACGGTGCCGATCATCTCGTTGGGCGGCAGACTTTCGAAGCGCCAGTTCAGCAGCGCCTTGGCGGGATTGAACGTATCGAAGCGTCCCGGTCCGGGCGCAGGTTCGGTATCGAGGAATCGGAAACGATGCCGCGCGAGGATCAGGAACTCCTTCATCGCCGGCACCGCGAGATATTGCAGCACCAAGCGGTCGATGAAGCCGTAGCGTGCACCACCTGTTTCGGCCGCCTCGATCACCTGCCACGGGTTGAAGCGTTCATCGAGCGCGCAATTCTGGAGGAAGC
>JANNTF010000576.1:0-8471 GCA_031403455.1 Alphaproteobacteria bacterium
TCATGGCCACCGCGACGGACAGGCCGAGACACACCAGCAGCAGACCCGCGGGAGGGTACCAGACCAGCTTTCCGGCATTGTCAGGGCGCGTGAGCAGCGCCTGGCGGACCAGAATGATCGCGGGTATGGCGACGATGAGGCCGAAGAACACCCCAAATTCGAACCTGATCAGGATCGACGCGATCGCCACGCTGCAGGCCGTCGCGATCGCCGCCGCGTGCACGCCGATGGAGAACCCGACGAGGAACAGCGGCAGCTGCGCGAGGCTCGACAGCAGGATCCCGCCGAACGAGAACGACAGCGCCGACAGAGTCAGCAACGCCGCCGCCGCGCCTGCGGTGATGGAGATGGCTATCGAGCGTCCGTTCATCGCGATCATCGATCAATGCCGCAGCGGCGGTGACGGCCAGGTCGAGAGGCCGCCACCGCTGCTCACGTCAGCCCAGCAGGTAGGGAAGCAGGCCGAGGAAGCGGGCGCGCTTGATCGCCTGGGCGAGTACGCGCTGCTTCTTGTTCGAGACGGCCGTGATCCGCGCCGGTACGATTTTGCCGCGTTCCGAGAGGAAACGCTGCAGAAGCTTGATGTCCTTGTAGTCGAGCTTCGGCGCATGCGGACCCGAGAATGGGCAGGATTTACGACGCCGGAAGAAGGGGCGCCGGCCGCCGCCTGCGCCGCCGCGGCCGTCGCGATCGCCACGGCCCTCACCACGGCCTTCACCCGAGTCACGGCCTTCGCCGGCGCTGGCTGACGGATATGCCGAGTTCATGATTCAGCTCCTTCGCGCTCACGCGGCTCATAGTCGCGGGTACGGCGCCCTTCGCGGCTGTCGCGCTCGTCGCGCCGTTGCATCATCGTCGAGGGACCCTCCTCGAGGGCCTCGACGCGCACGGTCATCTGGCGCAGCACATCCTCGTTGATGCGCATGTTGCGCTCCATCTCGGTGATCGCGGCCGGCGGGGCGTCGATGTTCAAGAGCACGTAATGGCCCTTGCGGTTCTTCTTCATTCGGAAAGCGAGATTGCGCAGGCCCCAATACTCGCGCTTGGTGACCTGGCCACCGTGCTGCGTGATGATGCCGGCGAATTGCTCGGTCAGTGCCTCGACCTGTGTCGAAGAAATGTCCTGACGCGAGATAAACACGTTCTCATAGAACGGCATGAAAAGACGACTCCCTCTGGCTGTTTAACGGCCCGCCGCTGCGCCCTTCCGATCTTTCGACCGGTCGTTCGAGCCGCACGGGCCTAGCCGGCGTCTCGCCGGCAAGGAGACCGGCCGGATTTCTCCCGGCCGGCTTTACGGCGCGGGTTGTACACAGGCCGCCTAGGTGGCGCAAGGGACGCTCGTCGCATGGCAGGGCAATGAGGTCAGGTTAATTGTCTGAGAAAACTGTATCGGCGATAGGGGCTACGTGATTCATAGGCGGCCACATCCGAGCCAGGAGTGACTACCGATGGACCCAGACCTCGACGCCGCGTTCCGCCCGTCTCGGCTTCGGGCGTTGATGGAGCACTTCGCGACGATCGAGGACCCGCGCGAGCCCGAGAAGGTCCGCTATCCGCTGGACGAGGTCCTGTTCCTGGTCGTGGCCGGGACCATCGCCGATTGCGAGGACTACGACGAGATCGCGGCGTGGGGCCAGTCGCATCTGACGTTTCTGCGGCGCTTCGGCGAGTTCCACTTCGGCACGCCGTGCGCCGACTGGCTGCGGGCGGTGATGAACCGTATCGATCCGACCCTGTTCCAGGCCTGCTTCACCGACTGGGCTCTGGCGCTGCGCCCCGATGCACCCACGCTGATCGCCATCGACGGCAAGACCTCGCGGCGCAGCCATGATCGCAGCGCCGGGCGCGGCGCGCTGCACCTCGTCTCCGTCTGGGCCTCCAACGAGCGCCTGGTGCTCGCCCAGCAGGCGGTCGACGAGAAGCACAACGAATGCGCCGTCATCCCCGACCTGCTCGATCGCATGACCCTCGACGGCGCGCTCGTCACCATCGACGCCATCGCCTGCAATCCCGCCATCGCCACCGCCATCACCGCGCGCAACGCCGACTACCTGCTCGCCGTCAAAGCCAACCAGCCAACCCTCCACGACGAGATCGCGCGCTACTTCGATGATCCCCTGGCCGCCACCCACGAGCACATCGAGGTCGACAAAGGCCATGGCCGGATCGAGACCCGCCGCTGCGTCGTCAGCCACGAGGTCGATTGGCTCACCGCCAACCGACGCCATCCCGGCGAGCCGCGCTTCCCCGGCTTGCGCGCCATCGCCCTGGTCGAAGCGCGCGTCGAGCAGGCCGGCAAGCTCAGCCTCACCCGGCGCTACTACATCTCCTCCGCCGCCCTCGAGGCCCCACGCTGCGCCGCCGCCGTGCGCAGCCACTGGGGCATCGAAAACAGCCTTCACTGGGTCCTCGACGTCGTCTTCGGTGAGGATCGTTCGCGCCTGCGCACCGGCAACGGCGCCAACAACATGGCCGTCGTCCGTCACTTCGCCATCAACGCCGTGCGCCTCGGCAAGGGAAAGCGATCGATCAAAACCACCAGAAAAATCGCCGGCTGGGATCCAGACGTCCTCGCCCAGATCCTACAGCCGCAATGCCGTTAACCTGGACTCGGTGCCCTGCGTCGCATGGGCGCATGATGATCCGACCCGACGCGAGGGCTCGCCGGCGCGTCGGGGAGCCCTTAGCCTGCCTGCGATCGACTGCAGGGGACGCATATGGTTGACCGATCGAGGCTGTGGGCGGGGTTGAGCCAGGACGAGCATGAACTGAATTATAATCCGCAGCGTTCGGTGCCGGATTTTAAGCAAGCCCAGGCAGTTCGGGAGGCTCCCAACGCGGCCGCGCGTGCCAGGCTGCGCGGCGTGACCGACCTCGCCTATGGCAGCCATCCGCTGCGCCGGCTCGATGTCTACCCGGCGGCGGGCGGGCGGGCACCGGTGCATATGTTTTTCCACGGCGGTTATTGGCGCGCGCAGGACAAGCAGAATTTTGCTTTTCTCGCCGCGCCGCTGGTGGACCGGGGGGTCTGCACGGTGATCGTCAACTACGAGCTCTGTCCGGCCTCGACGCTGGACGGCGTGGTCGACTCGGCGCTGGCGTCGATCGAATGGACGGCGCGAAACATTGCGGCGCATGGCGGCGATCCGGATCGCCTCACCGTTTCCGGTCACTCCGCGGGCGCGCATCTCGCCGCTGCGGCCCTGGCGCATGATTGGTCCGCGCGAGCGCTGGCGCGCGATGTGATCAAGGGGGCCGTGCTGATCAGCGGGATCTTCGATCCCGAACCGGCTCGCATGACGTCGGTCAACGCCGATCTCCAGCTGACCCCCGATCTGATCGCTCGTCACGATTACGAGCGCGCGCCGCCCCGGAGCCTGTGTCCGTGTTGGATCATCGCGGGCGGACGCGAACCCTGGCACTGGATCGACCAGTCGTTCCGCTACGCCCATCATCTGCGCCGCCATGGCGGCGATCCAGGCGTGATCGTGAGTCCGGGGTTCCACCATTTCGACATCATCTACCAGTACCGCGATCCTGCCAGCGATGTGGCGCGCGCGGTGATGAGCATTGCGGCCGGGTAGGCGTCACGGCTTCAATGGCGCGCGGGAAACTCGGAGAAGACCAATGAGCAAGATTCGCGACATCCGCATCGTTGGCCTCGACTATGCGATGGCGGAAGAGAATGCGTATGGCATGGCGCGCGGCCTCACCGCGCGACGCGGCGGCGGGATCGTTCAGGTCGAGACCGAGGACGGTGTCACCGGGATCGGGGAGGCATGGGGCCCGAGCAAGATCGCGGCGGCCTATCTCGACATCGTGAAGCCCTATTTCATTGGCACCCCGGTGTTCGGTCAGCGCGCCGTGCAGCGGATGATCTACGCGAAGCACTATCATTTCGGCACGCAGAATCAGCTGGTGGCGCTGTTCAGCGGCATCGACGTGGCCGCGCATGACGCGATGGGAAAGCTGTTGAAGGTTCCGGTCTGCGATCTCATCGGTGGGCGGCAGCGAAGCCACGTGCCGGTCTACGCGTCGGGCGGGTACTTCACGCGCGCCGCCGATCAGCAGGCGGCGCTTGCGCGCCAACTGGAGCCGTTGGTCGGCAAGGGGTTTCCCGCCTTCAAGATCAAGATCGGCCGCACCCCGCGTGAGGATGAGGCGCGCGTGAAGCTCGCCAAGCAAATCATCGGCGAGAACGCCATGCTGACCGTCGACAGCAACGGCAACTACACCGTCGATCTGGTGCTCGAGAGCATGCGCCGGATCGCGCCCTATGGGATCGGTTGGTACGAGGAGCCGCTCGCGCCGCAGGATTGGAAGGGCTATGCGGAGCTTAAAACCCGGGCGCCCATCCCCGTGGCGACGGGGGAGGCGCTCTACGAGAGTTTCGACATGCGTCGGCTGATCGATGGCCGGCTCGCGGACATCGTGCAGCCGGACCTGGCGCTGTGCGGCGGATTCAGCGTCGCGCGTTTCGTGGCCGAGCTCTGCGCTGTCGAGCATCTGCGGCTGTCGCCGCATGTCTGGGGCAGCGCCGTGGGGCTCGCGGCCGCGGTGCATTGGGTGGCCTCGCTGTCGAGCTATCCGCATGGCGACAATGTCCCGTTCCCGACGTTGGTCGAATACGACACGGGCGAGAACCCGCTGCGCGACGCGCTGTTCACGTCGCCCATGAAGGCCATCGACGGGCAGATCGCGGTGCCCGACGGGCCCGGGCTCGGCGTCGAACTCGATCCTGGCATCGTCGCCAAGTACACGGTGCGCTGAACCACGCCGATGACCCACGCGTTGTTGGCGATCACCGCGCTGCGCACCAGCTTCGATACCCCGCGCGGCCTGCTGCGCGCTGTGGACGGCGTCGACCTCGTCGTGGCCGCCGGCGAGACGCTGGCGATCGTCGGCGAATCTGGTTCGGGCAAATCGGTGACCGCCTTGTCCGTGCTGAGCCTCTTTGCGCGCGGCGATCGGGCCGAGATCACCGGTTCGATCCGCTGGCGCCAGCGCGACGGCGCCGAGATCGACCTGCTGCGGTTGAACGAGCGCGCGCTGCGCGACGTGCGCGGCCGCGAGATCGCGATGATCTTCCAGGATCCCTCGGCGAGCCTGAACCCGGTCTTCACGATCGGTGCGCAGATCCGCGAGGCGGTGCGCCGTCATCGCCCCGCCGAGGACGCGGCCGAACTGGCGGTGCGGCTGCTGCGCGATGTCGGGATCGCCGATCCGGAGCGCCGCGTCGCGAGCTATCCCCACCAGCTCTCCGGCGGGATGCGTCAGCGCGTGATGATCGCCATCGCGCTGGCCTGTGCGCCGCGCCTGCTGATCGCCGATGAGCCGACAACTGCGCTCGACGTCACGATCCAGGCGCAGATCCTGCGCCTGCTGGCCGAGCTCAAGACGCGGCACGCGATGTCGCTGCTGTTCATCACGCATGATCTGGCGCTGGTGAGCGAGATCGCCGATCGCGTCGCCGTGATGTATGCCGGCCAGGTGGTCGAGGCGGGAAATGCGGAGGCAGTGCTGCGCGCGCCGCGCCATCCCTATACCCGCGCGCTGCTGGCCTGTCGGCCCAAACGGCTGTACCGGGACGACGGCGACGACGAGCGCGTCCTGCAGCCGATCCCAGGCGCACCGCCGCGACCCTTCACGATCGTGCAGGGGTGTCGCTTCGCGCCACGCTGCGCCGATGTTGAAGGCGCCTGCCAAACCATGCCGATCCCGCTCGACGTGCTCGGAGAGGGCGAGGTCGTGCGGTGCCGGCGCTGGCGAGATCTCGCATGACGGCGCCCCTCGTCGAGGTCACGGATCTCGCCAAGAGTTTCGCGCTGCCGCGTCAGGGGTTCGCGCGATCCCCGCGCTTGCGCGCCGTCGACGGCGTGTCGTTCGCGATCGCGCCGGGTGAAGTGCTGGGACTGGTCGGCGAATCCGGATCCGGCAAATCCACCGTCGGACGCCTCGTGCTGCGCTTGATCGAGGCCACGCGCGGCGTGATCCGTTTCGACGGCCAGGACATCAGCAGCTTGTCGCCGGCGGCGCTGCGGCCGCTGCGGCGCGCGATGCAGATGGTGTTCCAGGATCCGTATGCCAGCCTCAATCCGCGTCGCAATGTCGGCGACGCCATTCACGAGGTGCTCGATCTTCATGGTCTCGGCGCGCCGCACCAGCGTCGTGCGCGCGTCGGCGACCTGCTGGCGCGCGTCGGCCTGTCGCCGGCGGATGCCACGCGCCGGCCGCGTGAATTCTCCGGTGGTCAGCGGCAGCGTATCGCGATCGCCCGCGCGCTGGCCGTCGAACCGAAATTCCTGATCGCGGATGAGCCGGTTTCCGCGCTCGACGTCTCCATTCAGGCGGGCATCCTGACCCTGATGCGCGACCTGCAGCGCGATCTTGGGCTGGCGATGTTGTTCATCTCGCATGATCTCGGCGTCGTCGAGGTGATGGCCGATCGCGTCATGGTCCTCTATCTCGGGCGCGTGATGGAGGTCGCGCCCACGCGCGCGATCTATACGGCGCCGCGCCATCCCTATACCGCGGGACTGCTTGCCGCTGCGCCGCGGCTCCACGGTACGCTGCGACCCGCCGTTCAGCTGCGCGACGAGATCCCGAGCCCGGCCAATCCGCCGAGTGGCTGCGTATTCCGCACACGCTGCCCCTTCGCGCTCGCGGCTTGCGCGCAGCAGGTGCCGGCTTTGCGCGAGATCGCGCCGGGTCAACACATCGCTTGTGTGCGCGATGATCTCGTCTTCTGAGCTGCCGCTTACCCTGGTCATCGGCGGTCGTGGTTTCGTGGGTGGCGCCGTCGTGCGTCATCTCCTCGCGCGCGGCGGACGCGTCCATGTCTTCGGGCCCGCGAGTCCGGTGACGTTGCCGCAAGGAGCGACCGAGACGATCGGTTCGATCGAGGATGAACGCGCATTGCGCGATGTGTTCACGCAGGTGCAGCCACGCGCGGTCGCCAGCTTCGCCGCCTTCTCGCACGGCACAGTCGGGCTGGGCCGTTCCGGCGAGCTCGATCCCGAGCGCATGCTTGCCGTCAACGTCCTCGGATTTCGTCGGCTGCTCGCGGCCTGCGTCGAGCAGCGCATCGCACGCCTGATCTGGATCAGTTCGACCGTCGTTCTCGGCCAGGCGCAGACGCTCGAAGAGCGGCTGGACGAGACCGCGCCGCGCTTGCCGCTCGGCAATTACGCGCTCAGCAAGGTCCTGGCCGAAGACGTGGCGGCCTATATGCGCCGCCGTCATGGTCTCGAGACGGTCGGGCTTCGCATCCCGCTGATGATCGGACCAGGACTTTGGTACGACGGCGCCGCGAGCGTGCTCAAGGCGATGGTGCGTGACGCGCGCGCCGGTCACGCCCCGGATTTCGCGGTGCCGGGCCATGCATTGGACGCGATGCATGTGGCTGACATGGGCGCGCTGGTCGAGAACCTGATCACGGCGCGCGGTCCGCTTGCCGCCATCTACAATCTCGCCGGCTTCACGACGTCGTATCGCGAGATTGCCCAAATGCTTGGCGAACTGGTGCCTGGCTATGCGCCGCGTCTGATCGAACAGCCGCCACCGATCGTCTTTCCCCTGGTGAGCCAGGCCCTGCTAGAGAGCGATACGGGCTGGCGTCACCGGCACGATCTTCGCGCCGCGCTGGTCGACATGATGGCTGAGATGAGGGGGAGCGCATGAACATCGATCGACGTCTTGCTGAACTCGGGATCAGTTTGCCGGCGCCGCGCGCGCCGGCGTTCTCCTATGTCCCCGTTGCCGTGCAGGGCGGCCTTGCCTGGGTTTCCGGTCAGTTGCCCTGGATGCCCGACGGGTCGTTGCCGCGCGGCAAGCTCGGTGCGGATGCGTCCGTCGAAGATGGCAAGCGGGCGGCGCGCGTTTGCGTGCTCAACGGCCTGAGCGTCTTGAAGGAATCGATCGGCTCGCTCGATCGCGTGGAACGGATCGTCAAGGTCGTCGGCTTCGTCGCCTCGGCCGCCGGCTTCGTCGAGCAGCCCGCGGTCGTCGACGGTGCGTCCACCCTGTTCGGCGAGATCTTCGGGGAGGCGGGGCGCCACGCGCGCTCGGCAGTCGGTGTCGCGGAGCTGCCGCGCGGCGTGCCGGTCGAGATCGAGTTCGTGGTCGCCGTCAGAAGCGGTTGAGCGGCAGCTTGAGATAGGAGATGCCGTTGCTCTCGGGCGGCGGCATCGCGCCCGCGCGGACATTGACCTGGATCGCAGGCAGGAGCAGCGCGGGGATTTCGAGCTTGGCGTCGCGGGCCTCGCGCAGCGCGACGAATGCATCCTCGCTGATTCCATCGCGCACATGCGTGTTGGCGGCGCGTTCCGCCGCGACGGTCGTCTGCCAGGCGAAATGATCCCGTCCCGGCGCCTTGTAGTCGTGGCACAGCCAGAGTCGCGTCTCGGCCGGCAGTGACAATAGGCTTCGGATCGAGCGAAAGAGGGTGCGCGCGCTGCCACCTGGGAAGT
>JANNTF010000577.1:0-2279 GCA_031403455.1 Alphaproteobacteria bacterium
CGTAGCTCGACTCGAGGAGGGGCAGCTCGCGCGCTTGCGCGAGCGGGGTGGTGCCTCAAGGCTGGCCGAATGCTTGCTCGCTGAGCATGACCATACCTGGGAGGTTCGTTTCAACCCCGTCGTTGACGAAGTTGAGATGAGCTTCGCCGGCGTCGTGAAAATCGATCCAGCGTCGATTTGTTTTCGGGTGGCGTTGTGACTCACCGCCCTGGTGCGCTGCGCGCCCCTGTCCCTCCTCATGCGAGGAGGGACGACGAAGGAGAAGCCGGTTCCCCGTTGCGCAACGCCCGAGCTGACGGCGCTTTCGACGACGCGGTGATCTGCGCTAGGACTCTCGCGAGCACCAGCGCGCGAGGGGGACTCCGCTTTGTCCGACAGCATCGATCCGATCACCGTGTCCGTGGTGCAGCACCGGCTCTTCGCCATCGTCGAGGAGATGGGCGAGGCGATGCTGCGCACGGCGTATTCGCAGATCCTCAATTCGAGCCGCGATTTCTCCACGGGGCTGACGACTCTCGAGGGCAGGCTGGTGGCGCAGGCTGAGCACGTGCCGATCCATGTCGGCGCGCTGCCGATGGCGGCCGAGTCCGTCGCCAATTTCTTCGCCGGCGACATCCATCAAGGCGACGTGTTCCTGCTCAACGATCCCTATCACGGCGGCAATCACCTGCCCGACCTCACCGCCTTCGTGCCGATCTTCGCCGAGGGCAAGCCGCTCTTCTGGTCGATCAACCGCGCGCATCAGAGCGATATCGGCGGCGCCACGCATGGCGCCTACAACGCGGCGGCGACCGAGATCTGGCAGGAAGGTTTGCGCATCACGCCGCTCAGGCTCTACGAGAAGGGCGCGCTGCGCCGCGACGTGATGGAGATGATCGCGATCAATGTCCGCCATCCCCGCGATTTCCGCGGCGATCTCGCGGCCATGATCGGCTCGGCGCGGCTGGGCGAGCGGCGGCTGCTCGCGCTGGCGCAGGAATTCGGCTGGCAGACCACGATCGCGGCGATCGAGGCCGTGATGAACGGCGCCGAGCGCCGCGCTCGCGCCGTGATCGCGACCTTGAAGGACGGCGTCTACAAGGGTGAGGCGATCCTCGATGATGACGGCCATGGCTTCACCGACATTCCGATCCGCGCCACGGTCACCAAGACGGGCAGCGATCTGATCGTCGATCTCTCGGACTCGCATCCCCAGGTGATCGGCTTCGTCAATTCCTCCTATCCGAACATGCGCTCGGCCGTCGCCGTCGCGCTGTCCTATCTCATCGATCCGGACACGCCGAAGAACGACGGCACGTTCCGGCCGATCCGGGTGATCTCGAAACCGGGCACGATCGTGCACGCCAATCCCGGCGCGCCGGTCACGCTTGCGACCAATCACTGCGGCCAGGAGATCATCGAGGCGATCATCAAGGCGCTGGCGCCGGCCTGTCCGGAGCGCGCGATGGCCGGCTGGGGCCGGCGCTTCCGTATCGCGATCAAGGGCGTCGATCCGCGCAGCGGAAAATCTTTCATCTGGCATCTCTTCCAGGCGAGACCGGGCGGCGGGGCGTCGCCGGCGGGCGATGGCTGGCCCGGCGGCGGCGAGTGGCAGGCCGCGGGCGGCATCAAATTCGGCAGTCTCGAAGTCACGGAAGTGCGCTTCCCGTTCTTCTTCCGCGTGCATGAGTTCCGCCCCGATTCCGGCGGTGACGGCGAGTATCGCGGCGGGCCGGGCTGCGTGCTCGAGATGGTCGCGGAGATCGCGGAGCCGGCGATCGGCAACACGGCCGGCGACGGCGTGCGTCATGGCGCGTGCGGGATTCTCGGCGGCGCGGACGGGCTGCCGCATCACTATTTGCTCAAGTCGAAAGGCCATCGCCCGCGTGCGCTCAAGACCAAGGAGATCGGCATCGCCATCGCACCCGGCGATGTCTTCATGATCGAATCGGGCGGCGGCGGCGGCTGGGGCGATCCGGCCAAGCGCGGTGCGGCGGCGCGTGCGCGCGATGTCGAGCTCGGCTTCGTCACGCGCGTGCGCGCGCGAGCCGCGCAATGAGCGCCATGCTTCGCATCGGCATCGATGTCGGCGGTACCTTCACCGATCTCGTCGTGGTCGACGCGACGGGACGCACGACTCTCGCGAAGAGCGCCTCGACACCCGCGGATCCATCGATCGGCGTGATGGATGGGCTGGCGCTGCTCGCCGCCGCGCTCGATATGACGCGCGGCGATCTGCTCGCCCGCACCGAGCGCATCGTGCACGGCACCACGGTCGCGACCAACGCGCTGCTCGAACG
>JANNTF010000578.1:0-6671 GCA_031403455.1 Alphaproteobacteria bacterium
GTCCCCCTAATCCACAGGATCGCCCGGGCACATGAGTTGCCCAGACTCGCCGCAACCACCTAAGACATGCTCGGACATTCAGTCCCGTAGGTCGAAGGAGCACGAGCATGGCGGACGGCACCACCGGCGATATCGCCGCGACGAAACTGAAAAGCTTCGTCGAACGGATCGAAAAGCTGGAAGCCGAGAAGGCCGAGCTGACGGCCGATATCCGCGAGGTCTATGCCGAGGCCAAGGGCAATGGCTTCGACACCAAGATCATGCGTCTGGTGATCCGGCTGCGGAAGATGGAGGAACCCGATCGGCGCGAGCAGGACGAGCTTCTCGATCTCTACCGCGCGGCGCTCGAGGTCTGAGGCGCGACGCTGCGCCGCGACCTTTCGGTTGTCCGTCGTTTCGTTCATGCTCGGCGCCAGACATGAACGGATCCACGCATGAGTGACGACAAGGGCTGGAGTTTCCCGGCGGAGCTGCAACCGCGGCGCGACGGCCAACGCTTCGATCTGGCGGCGGCGCTCGATGCGGTGGTCGGCGTGCGCACGGAAGTTCCGGCGGACGCGTTCACCGCGTCGGTCCTGGGGACGGAGCGTGCCGGCAACGGCGTCCTCATCGGCAAGGATGGCCTGGTCCTGACCATCGGCTATCTGGTCACCGAGGCGCAGACGATCTGGCTCACTACCAATGCGGGCAAGCTCGTGCCCGGTCATGTGCTGGGCTACGACCAGGAGACCGGCTTTGGGTTGGTGCAGGCGCTTGGCCGGCTCGACGTGCCGGTGCTGGCGCGCGGCTCGATCGCCGCGGTCAAGATCGGCGATGACGTCATCGTCATCGGACAGGGCGGCTTGGCGCATAGCCTCGCCGCGAAGATCATCGGCCGGCGCGAATTCGCCGGGTATTGGGAATACCTGCTCGAGGAAGCGCTGTTCACGGCGCCGGCCCATCCGCAATGGGGCGGCGCGGGGGTCATCGACACCGAGGGGCGCCTGATCGGGATCGGCTCGCTCCTGGTCGAGGAGCGCACGGGCGGCAAGGCCGTGCAGGGCAACATGATCGTCCCGATCGATCTGCTGGCGCCGATCCTCGACGACATGCTGACGCTCGGCCGCGCGCGCGCCGTCGCGCGGCCCTGGCTCGGCCTCTACGCCGGCGAGACGCAGGACGAGCTGGTGGTGGCCGGCATGGCCAAGCGCGGCCCGGCCGATCGCGCGGGTCTGCGCGAAGGCGACGCGATCCTCGAAGTGGCGGGCACGAAGGTCACCAGCCTCGCGGATCTCTTCCGGCATGTCTGGCGGCTCGGTCCCGCGGGCACCGAGATTCCGCTGACCCTGTCGCGGCGCGGCGCGGTGATGCGCGCCGTCCTACGCTCCGCCGACCGCGCGGATTTCCTCAAGAAGCCATCGCTGCATTGAGGCCAGCGTCACTCAGTCGGTGGGCACGAAGTTCATCGCGACGCCGTTCATGCACCAGCGTTTGCCGGTCGGCGCCGGTCCGTCGTCGAAGACGTGGCCGAGATGCCCGCCGCAGCGGCTGCAATGCGCCTCCGTGCGCACCCCGAGGAATCCGTACTCGACCGAGAGCGCGGTCGCGCCGTCGAGCGCCTGCCGGAAGCTCGGCCATCCCGTGCCGCTCTCGAATTTCGTCGCTGCGCTGAACAGCGGCTGATCGCAGCCGGCGCAGGTGAAATGCCCCGCGCGCTTCTCGGCGTTGAGCGGGCTCGTGCCGGCGCGCTCGGTGCCGTGTTCGCGCAGCACGCGATGCTGCGCCGGCGTCAAGCGCTGGCGCCAGGTCGCATTGTCATGGGTGACGGCGAAAACTTCCGGCGGCGGCATCTCTTTGAAGTTCCACACGTACGGCATCGGGCGGCTCCTGTGACGATCATTCCGCCGCGGTCGCCAGCGGCGCCGGGGCGGGGGCGTGGAAGCGCTTGAGCAGCGCCGCCTCGTGCGTCTTCGCTTTCCTGAGATGCTCGTCCTTCACATGGCCATAGCCGCGGATCTGTTCGGGAATCCGTGCCAGCTCCACGGCGACCGCGTGATTGGCGGGCGACAGATCCGCGCACAGCGTCTCGACCAGCGCGACATAATCGACGATCAGCTGCCGCTCGACGCGCCGCTCGGGCGCGTAGCCGAAGACATCGAGGCGGGTGCCGCGCAGGAAGCGCAGCCGGGCGAGCCAGTTGAACGCGGTCAGCATCCACGGCCCGAAGCTGCGCTTCTTGAGCCGGCCCGAGTGCTGGTCGCGTTCCGCGATCAACGGCGGGGCGAGATGGAACTCGAGCTCGCGCCAATCCTCGAACTGATCGGACAGTGCCTGGCGGAAGGCGGGCGCGCTGTAGAGCCGTGCGACCTCGTACTCGTCCTTGTAGGCCATCAGCTTGTAGGCATAGCGCGCGACGGCCGCGGTGAGCTCGGTGCGCCCCGGTGTGCGCGCGGTCTCCGCCGCCTCGACGCGGCGCACCAGAGTCTCGTAGCGCAGCGCATAGGCGGCGTCCTGATACGCCCCGAGTTCGGCGACGCGGCGCGCGACGGATTCGGCCAGCGTCGTCGCGAGTTGGCGGTTCTCGCGTGTCGGGCGCACCAGCCGCTCGACCGCCAGCATGTCATGCGCGGCGAGCCGGCCGAAATTGAACGCGCGCTTGCTCGACTCCACGGCGACGGCGTTGAGCTCGATCGCGCGCTCGATCGCCTGACGCGACAGCGGGATCGTTCCCTTCTGCCACGCGTAGCCGAGCATGAACGGGTTGGTGGCGATCGAATCACCCATCAGCGCCGTCGCCAGACGCTGCCCCGCGAAGACTTCCAGCGCGTCGGCGCCGATCGCGTGCGCGATCAGCCGCTCGAGTTCGGCCGCGGGAAACTCGAGATCGGGATTGCGGGTGAATTCGCCGATCGGCGATTCATGGACATTGACGATCGCGCGCGTGCGCCCCGCCTTCACACGATCGATGATTTCGGCGCTCGCCGAGACGACGAGATCGCAGCCGAGCAGCAGGTCACCTTCGCCGGCCGCGATGCGCACGGCATGGATGTCTTCCGGATTCGCGGCGAGGCGCACATGGCTGTGCACCGCGCCGCCCTTCTGCGCGAGCCCGGTCTGGTCGAGGACGCTGACGCCCTTGCCTTCGAGATGCGCGGCCATGCCGAGCAGCGCGCCGATCGTGACGACACCGGTGCCGCCGACGCCAGTGACCAGGATGTTGTAGGGCTGGTCCAGGCGCGGCAGGCGCGCGGGCTCGGGCAGCTGCGCGAAGGGATCGCTCTCGGTCTTCGCCGCCTTGACCTTGCGCAGCTTGGCGCCGTGCACGGTCACGAAGGATGGGCAGAAGCCGTTGACGCAGGAGAAATCCTTGTTGCACGAGCTCTGATCGATCGCGCGCTTGCGGCCGAATTCGGTTTCCAGCGCGGTCAGCGACAGGCAGTTCGACACGACTCCGCAATCGCCGCAGCCTTCGCAGACGCGCTCGTTGATGAACACGCGCTTGTCGGGATCGGGGAAGGTGCCGCGCTTGCGCCGCCGCCGCTTCTCCGCCGCGCAGGTCTGGTCGTGGATCAGCACGGTCGTGCCAGGCAGCTCGCGGAGTTCTTTCTGCAGCCGGTCGAGCTCGCTGCGATGGAAGATCTCGACTCCGGCCGGGAAGCCTGCATCGGCCGGATACTTGTCCGGCTCGTCGCTCGTCACCACGACCTTGTTCACGCCCTCGGCCAGCACCTGGGCGGCGATCATCGGCACCGAGAGCGGGCCGTCGACCGGCTGTCCCCCGGTCATCGCGACCGCGTCGTTGAACAGAATCTTGTAGGTGATGTTGACGCGCGCGGCGACCGCGGCGCGGATGGCGAGCAGCCCGGAGTGGTAATAGGTGCCGTCGCCGATATTCGCGAAGATGTGCTTGGTCTCGGTGAACGGCGCCTGGCCGATCCAGGTGCAGCCCTCGCCGCCCATGTGCGTGAAGGTCGAGGTGCTGCGGTCCATCCACACCGTCATGAAGTGGCAGCCGATGCCGGCCGTGGCCCGGCTGCCTTCGGGCACTTTGGTCGAGGTGTTGTGCGGACAGCCCGAACAGAAATACGGCGTGCGCTTGAAGCTCGCGCTGGCGCCCGCGCGCTGCCGCTCCTTCTGCTCGATCAGCGCCACGCGTTCCTGGATCGCATCCGAGGTGTAGAAACGCGCGAGCCGCTTGGCGATCACCTTGGCGATCTGGGCCGGCGTCAGCTCGTCGGCCGAGGGCAGGATCCAGTTGCGCTCCTCGTCGAACTTGCCGACCACGCGCGGGCGCACATCGGCGCGCCAGTTGTAGAGCTGTTCCTTGAGCTGGTTCTCGATGATCGCGCGCTTCTCCTCGACCACCAGCACTTCCTCGAGGCCTTCCGCGAAATGCCGCGCGCCGTCGCGCTCGAGCGGCCAGGGCATCGCGACCTTGTAGAGCCGCAAGCCGATCTTGCGCGCCAGCGCGTCGTCGATGCCGAGATCCTCCAGCGCCTGGCGCACGTCGAGATAGGATTTGCCTGTCGTGACGATGCCGAAACGCGGGTTGGGCGAATCGATCACGATGCGGTCGAGCTTGTTGGCCCGCGCGAAAGCCAGCGCCGCGTAGATCTTGTAGCGCTGCAGACGGAACTCCTGATCCGTCCAATGATCGGGCCAGCGGATGCTGAGGCCGCCTGGCGGCATCTCGAAATCATTGGGCCGGGCGAATTGGATGCGATGCGGATCGACATAGACCGAGGCCGAAGACTCGGCCGTCTCGGCGACGCATTTGAACGCGACCCAGCAGCCGGAGAAGCGGCTCATCGCCCAGCCATAGAGGCCGAGATCGAGGAATTCCTGGACGCCCGAAGGATTGAGGACGGGGATCATCGCCCCCATGAACGCATGCTCGGATTGATGCGGCACGGTCGAGGATTTCGCCGCGTGATCGTCGCCCGCGAGCAGCAGCACACCGCCATGCGGCGCGGTGCCGGCCATGTTGCCGTGCTTGAACACGTCGCCGCAGCGATCGACGCCCGGACCCTTGCCGTACCACATCGCATAGACGCCATCGTATCTGGCGCCCTCGAACAGCTTGAGCTGCTGGCTGCCCCAGACCGACGTGGCCGCGAGGTCCTCGTTCACGCCCGGCTGGAAGTGAACGTGGTTCGCCTTCATGAAACTCTTGGCGCGCCACATCGCCTGATCGAGCCCGCCGAGCGGCGAGCCGCGATAGCCGGTGACGAAGCCAGCCGTGTTGAGGCCGGCCGCGAGATCGCGCTGGCGCTGCATCATCGGCAGCCGCACCAGCGCCTGCGTCCCGGTGATGAAGACGCGGCCTTCGTTGCGCGCGTATTTGTCGTCGAGGGTGACGGACAGATCGAGGGCGGGGGCGGTAGGCGCCATGGATGTTCCTCGTCGCGTGTGGTCGAGATCCGGTCTCGCGGATGCCGCTGGGACCGCAAGCTAGCCCGCGACCCTCACCCGGACAATCCAACCCGGCGAGGGCCAACCCGGCGAGGGGACAGCATCGCGAAGCCGATCGCGCCCGCCAGCGCGAAGGCGAGCATGCCGACCGGGAAGGCGAGCACGTCCAGGGCCGGCTTGAGCACGCTGACCAGGGCGGCGCCGCTCGCGGCGGCCGCCATCTGCAGGAAGCCGAGCAGCGCCGCCGCCGCCGTACCCGCGCGCTCGGGGAAGAGGCGCAGACTCGCGGCCATGCTGATCGGCATCACGATGCCGAGCCCGGCGACGAAGATCATCATCGCGCCGACCATGGCGAGGGGATGCAAGAAGCCGAGAAGCGGCGGCACCAGCATGACGATCGCGCCGGCGACCAGCACCGCGACTCCGACCGCGATCAGCCGCGGCTCCGGGAGATGTCGGATGAGTCGCCGCGCGACGATGCCGCCGATCACGAAGCCGCTCACCGAGATCGGCGGATAGAGTCCGTATCCGGTCGGCGAGATGCCGAGCCGGTCGATGAAGACCGCCGGCGAGCCGGCATAGAAGGCGAAGAGGCCGCCCATCGCGCCCATGCCCGCGACGGCGAATCCCATCGCGGGGCGGTTGCGGAGAATCGGCAGATACGCCGCGAGCATGTTGCCGAGACGCAAGGCCGGCATTGGCGCGCGATTGGTCTCCGGCAAACGCAGGATCACGAAGCCCATCACCGCTGCGCCGATCGCCGCGGCGGCGGCGAAATTCCAGCGCCAGCCCGCATACTCGTCGATCGCGCCGCCGAGAAACGGCACCAGCGCCGGCACGGCGGAGAAGCCGATCGCGATGCTCGACATGACTCGGCCGATCTCGGCGCCCTCAAAGCGATCGCGCACCACCGCGCGCGACACGACAACGCCGGCGCCTGCCCCCGCGGCCTGAATGATTCTTCCGATCATCAAGCCCGCGATATCGGGGGCGAACGCGCAGCCGAGCGAGCCGATCAGGTAGAGTGCGAGGCCGAAGAGCAGCGTCGGCCGCCTGCCGAAGCGATCGGCGATCGGTCCATAGACGAGCTGCGAGATCGCGATCGTCGCCAGGAAGGCGGTGAGCGTGAGCTGCACAACCGGCATCGGCGCCGACAGCTCGCGCGCGATGGCCGGGAAGGACGGCAGATAGACATTGGTCGCGAACTGCCCGAGCGCGCCGAGGATGGTGAGCAGGACGATCGTCCCGACGCTCGCAGTGCCGCCACGCGGCGGTTCGGG
>JANNTF010000579.1:0-2233 GCA_031403455.1 Alphaproteobacteria bacterium
CCAGCTGCCTTGCGCCGTGGGCGCCGCATGAGCGGGTTCCTGATCGTGCATGGCGTGTTGCTCGCCGGGCTGGCGGCGCTCGCGGCGCAAGGCAGCTGGAGGAGCTCGGCCGTCAGCGCGATCGCGACCGCTCGGGGATGCTTGGCTTTCAGCCCATGCACGCCGATGGGACAGCGCAGCGCGGCGGCATCGATGCCCTTCGCCGCGAGCCGCGCGCGGAATCGCGCCGCTTTGGTGTCCGAGCCGATGACGCCGACATAGGCGAAATCGCCGCGGCGCAGACACTTCTCGGCCAGGGTGAGATCGAGATCGTGGCTGTGGGTCATGATGACCGCGGCGCAGCCCGGCGGCAGGTCGTTCACCTCGTCCTCGGGGAACGCGGCGATCACGCGTTCCACGCCGCGCGGCAGAGCGGCGGGAAACTGCTCCGCGCGCGAGTCGATCCATCGGATGCGCAACGCCAGACCCTCGGTCACCGCGACGAATTCCTTGCCGACATGGCCGGCGCCGAACAGCGCGACCATCAGCCCTTCCCGCGCGAAAATCTCGAACAACAAGGTCACGCGGCCGCCGCAGCATTGGCCGAGCTCGGGGCCGAGCGCGATCGGCTCGAGGACGGGCGCGGCCGCATCTGCGGCGATGAGCGCGCGGGCCCGCGCGATCGCGCGATGCTCGAGATGGCCGCCGCCGATCGAGCCGGCGAAGGAGCCGTCCGCGCGCACCAGCATCTTGGCGCCGGAGTCGCGCGGGCTCGATCCGTGCGTGGCGGCGATGGTCACGAGCACGCAGGGCACGCCCGACGCGCGCGCATCGCCGAGCGCGTCGAGCCAGTCGAGTTGTGCGGGTGTGGTCATGGCGGCGGCTCCTGACTCACCACCCCGCTCGCGCTGTGCGCGAGCTGCCCCTCCTCAGTCGAGGAGGGGCGACACACCACGCTCTTGTCGCCCCTCCTCGACTGAGGAGGGGCAGCGCCGCGCAGCGGCGCGGGGTGGTGAGTCACCGCACGCAGGATCGCCTCCGGCGTGGCCGGCGCATCGAGCCGCACGGCGCCACCGCCGCGCGCCGCCGCGACCGCATCCTTGATCGCGAGCCAGGCGGCATTGGCCAGCATCAGCGGCGGCTCGCCGACGGCTTTCGAGCGATGGATGGTCGCCTCGCGATTGCCGGCGCTCTCCAGGATCCGCACGCGAAAATCCTCGGGCAGATCGCGCGCGGTCGGGATCTTGTAGGTCGAGGGCGCATGGGTGCGCAGCCTGCCGTCGCGATCGAAGACCAACTCCTCGCAGGTGAGCCAGCCCAGGCCTTGCATGAACCCGCCCTCGATCTGACCGAGATCGATCGCGGGGTTGATCGAGCGCCCGACATCATGGAGCAGATCGGCGCGTGAGATTCGGCTCTCGCCGGTCGCGACGTCGATCTCGGCCTCGCACAGAGCCGCCCCATAGGCGAAATAGAAGAACGGCCGGCCGGATGCGCTCGCGCGGTCGTAGTGGATCTTCGGTGTCGCGTAGAATCCGGCGGCCGAGAGCTGGACGCGCGCGCGATAGGCCTGCGCGACCAGCGCGGCGAACGTGAAGGACCAGGCCTCGCCCATCACCTTGCCATCGCGAAACATCACCGCGGCGGCCGCGCCGCCATGCGCGCGCGCGGCGAAGTCGGCGAGCCGCGCCTTGATCTGCCGGCAGGCATCCTCGGCCGCGGCGCCGTTGAGATCGGTGCCCGACGAGGCGGCCGTCGCCGAGGTGTTGGGCACCTTGCTCGTATCGGTCGCCTGCAGCCGAACGGCCGTGACATCGATCGCGAAGGATGCGGCGACGATCTGCGCGATCTTCTGAAACAGACCCTGGCCCATCTCGGTGCCGCCGTGATTCAGCTGCACCGAGCCGTCGGTATAGACATGCACGAGCGCGCCGGCCTGGTTGAACATCGTGGTGGTGAAGGAGATGCCGAACATCACGGGGGCGAAGCCGAGGCCGCGTTTGACGCCCGGCGACACGGCGTTGAACGCATGGATGGCGCGGCGACGTGATGCGTAGTCCGACGACGCGAGCAGCCGCTCGGTGATCTCCGGCAGGATGAAATCCTCGACTGGCTGGTGGTAGTGCGTGACGTCGCGGCCCGGCGCGAGATAATTGAGACGCCGCAGCTCGACCGGATCCTTGCCCAGGTCGCGCGCGATGGCGTCGATCATGTCTTCCGCCGCGAGCATGCCTTGCGGTCCGCCGAAGCCGCG
>JANNTF010000580.1:0-3493 GCA_031403455.1 Alphaproteobacteria bacterium
AGGAGGTGCTCGACGTGATGGGCGAGCTCGCGGCGGAGGGCATGACCATGATCGTGGTCACGCATGAGATGGGCTTCGCGCGCCAGGTCGCGGATCTGGTCGTGTTCATGGACAAGGGCGAGATCGTCGAGATGGCGCCGCCCGCCCAGTTTTTCGCCAGCCCCAGCAACGAGCGGACCAGGCTGTTTCTCAGCCAGATCCTCACGCATTGATCGCGACAACGGAGACCGAGACCATGACTCAGACGGGCGTGCCCGAGGAATTCGTCGCCTTCGCCCATGGCCTCGCGGACGAGGCGGGACGCATCCTGCTGCCGGCCTGCGCGTCGCGGCCGGGGATCGAGATCAAGCCGGACAGATCCTATGTCACGGCGATCGACAAGCAGATCGAGGCGCATCTGCGCGCGTTGATCGTCGCGCGCTATCCCGGCCACGGCATCCATGGCGAGGAGCACGGCGCCGAGCGGCTCGATGCCGATCATGTCTGGGTGCTCGACCCGATCGACGGCACGGCGCCCTTCATCGCCGGCGTGCCCGTCTTCGGCACGCTGATCGCCTTGCTGAGCAAGGGCGTTCCGATTCTCGGCATCATCGACCATCCGGTGACGCGGGATCGCTGGTTCGGCGCGGCCGGGCGGCCGACGACGCGCAACGGCGAGGTCTGCAGGACGCGCAGCTGCCCATCGATCGCCGAGGCGCTGATGTCGGCGAGCAATCCCGATTTCTTCGGCGAGTCGGAGCGCCCGGCCTTCGAGGCGCTGCGCTCGCGCACGCAATGGCGCATCTACGGAGGCAGCTGCTTCAGCTACGGGCTGATGGCGTCGGGGCGCACCGACGTCGCGATCGACACGGGCTTCAGTATCCACGACTACGCACCCTACAAGCCGATCCTCGAAGGGGCGGGCGGCGTGGTCACGGATTGGGAGGGCAACCCGATCACGATTCACTCGGGGACTCGCATCCTCGCGGCAGGCGATCCCGCACGCCATCGCGATGCTCTGGCGCTCGTTCGCGCCGCCTTGCATCGCTGAACGACCACACAGTCAAGCAGGAGAACAGCAATGGCCGGATTCGAACCGTTCGTGATGGAACGGATGATGTCGAAATACGAGAATTTCGTGGAGTTCAACCTGTCGGAAAGCGGCGTGCATCCGCTGACCCTGGGCGAGTTGATGACGCTGGGCGGCCGATCCGTCGGCGAGCTCGGCGACATGCTGATCAACTACCCGCAGGCGAACGGCACGATCGAACTGCGTCAGACCATCGCCGGGCTCTATCGCGGCGCCGGCCCCGACAATTTGCTGGCGACCACCGGCGCGGCGGAAGCGAACTACCTGACGATCCACACGCTGCTCGAGCCCGGCGACGAGGCGGCGATCATGACGCCCAACTACATGCAGATCTGGGGCATCGCCAAGAACCGCGGCGTCAAGGTCACGCCGTTCAATCTCGTCGAGGACAAGGGCTGGGCGCTCGACATCGACAGCCTGAAGCGCGCGGTCACGCCGCGGACCAAGCTGATCGCGGTGTGCAATCCGAATAATCCGACCGGCCGGATCATGACTTCGGCTGAGATGGACGCCGTGGTCGCCGAAGCCGCGAGAGTCGGCGCTTGGCTGCTCGCCGACGAGGTCTATGCCGGCGCCGAGCGCGAGAGCGATTTGCAGACGCCGTCCTTCTACGGCCGCTATGACAAAGTCATCGCCATCGGCAGCATGAGCAAGGCCTATGGCCTCCCGGGCTTGCGTACGGGCTGGGCGGTCGGGCCGGCCGCGACGATTGACGAGATGTGGGCACGGCGCGAATACATCACGATCACCACGACGATGATGTCGGACAAGCTGACGACCCTCGCCTTGTCGCCGTCGGTGCGACCGAAGATCCTCGCGCGCACGCGCAAATTCATCCGCGACGGCTATCCCGTGCTGACCAAATGGGCGGCCGAGCATGGCAATATGTTCAGCGTGTTCCCCTCGCAGGCCGCGGCGATCGCCTTCGTGCGCTACAACCTGCCGATCAACTCGACCGCTCTGGTCGAGCGGCTGCGCAAGGAGAAGAGCGTGCTGATCGTGCCGGGCGATCATTTCGGCCTCGACCATCACCTGCGCATCAGCTTCGGCCTCGAGCACGGCTATCTGAAGGCCGGCCTCGAGCGCATCCACACGCTGGTGAACGAGCTGTCATGACGCAAGTCCACGATCTCGCCGCGATCAAGCGGGCGCTCGTGGGCCTCGACCTCGTGCCGGCGATCGAGGCGGGTTTCGTCGCGCTGTCCGAAGGCCGCGCCAACATCCCGCCGGTCGGCGAGCTGATGCTCGAGAAGGGCGAAGTGCACATCAAATACGGCGCGATCGCCGGTGACCGGTACTACGTCGTCAAGATCGCCTCGGGCTTCTACGGCAATGCGGCGCATGGCCTGGCCTCGGGCAACGGTCTGATGCTGCTCTTCGATCAGGAGACCGGCGTGCCCACGAGCGTGCTGCTCGACGAGGGGCATCTCACGGATGTGCGCACGGCGCTCGCCGGCGCGGTCGCCGCCAAGCATTTCGCGCCGCGCGATGGCGGCCCGGTCGGCATCGTCGGCACGGGCGTGCAGGCGCGGCTGCAACTGCTTCATCTGCGCGGCATCGTGGCGTGCGAGCAGGCCGTCGTGTTCGGCCGCGACACGGCGAAGGCCGAGCGCTACCGCATCGACATGGCGGCGGCGGGATTCCAAATCGAGCTCGCGAGGAGCGCCGCCGAGCTCGCCGCGCGCTGCCGGCTGATCGTCACCACGACGCCGGCGACCGCGCCTCTGCTGTTCGCCGCCGACATCCGGCCCGGCACGCACATCACCGCGATCGGCGCCGACACGCCGCACAAGCAGGAGCTCGATGCCGCGATCCTCGCCAAGGCCGATCTCGTCATCGCCGATTCTCTGCCGCAAGCCCGGCTGCGCGGCGAGATCCACAAAGCCCTCGCTACCGGCGCGATCGACGAGTCACGAATCGCCGAACTCGGCGACGTGATCGCCGGCCGCCGCCCCGGCCGCACAAGCCCCGACCAGATCACCATCTTCGACTCGACCGGCGTCGCCGTCCAAGACATCAAGATCGCCGCCGCTGTAGCTGCGCGGCTCGGCAGCGAAGCCGGAGCTCCAAGCGCGTAAGCCTCCTCCACAAGCATGTCCGGGGATGCACTTCAGTGATGACGCCCGTCCGCGACTCACCACCCCGGCGATCTCGCCTCCGCGAGATCGCCTGTCCCTCCTCGAGTCGAGGAGGGACGCCAGAAAATTCCTCGTCGCCCCTGATCTGAAGCGCAACAGACTCCTTCCCCCCTTGCGGGGGAAGGTTGGGATGGGGGGTTTCGCAAGCGCGATGCCGTCCGGCGGCGCACGTCCAGCGCCGCTTCACTCGATCACCTCGTCGGCGCGGGCGAGGAAGGCGGGCGGGATGGTGAGGCCGAGCGCATTGGCGGTCTTGAGATTGATGACCAGCTCGAACCGCGTGGGT
>JANNTF010000581.1:0-1561 GCA_031403455.1 Alphaproteobacteria bacterium
GGCGCGGCCGCGCTCCTGCCGACCCACGTGCTGGCGCAGCAGGCGGCGGGTTTTCCGAGCAAACCCGTGCGCATCGTGGTGCCGTTCGCGGCCGGCGGTCGCGCCGACGCCATCGCGCGCCTGCTGGCGCAGGGCATGAGCACGCAGCTCGGCCAGCCTTTCGTGGTCGAGAACCGCGCCGGCGGCAGCGGCAGCATCGGCGCCGATTTCGTCGCCAAGGCGCCGGGCGACGGCTACACGCTGTTGCTCGCCTCATCCGGCGTGCAGGCGATCCTGCCGGTGATCAGCAAGTCGCTGCCCTATGACAGCCTGCGCGATTTCACGCCGGTCGCGCTGGCGGTCGAGAGCTTCAGCTTCATCGGCATCCATCCCGACGTGCCGGCGAGGAACCTCGCGGAATTCGTCGCCTATTCGAAGGTCAATGCGAGCAAGCTCAACTACGCGAGCTCGGGCGTCGGCACCTACAACCATTTCGCCGGCGAGTTCTTCAACGTCGCCGCCGGCACGCGCATCACGCACATCGCCTATCGCGGCAGCGGCCCATCGGTCACCGATCTCGTCGCCGGCCATGTTCAGATGATGATCGGCGGCGAGTTCCTCGAAGTGGCGAAAGCCGGCAAGGTCCGCATCCTCGCGACCACCAACGAGACGCGCTGGCCCAGCCTGCCCGAGATCCCGACGATGCGCGAAGGCGGCATGCCGGAGTTCAACGCACCGCCGCTGTGGTTCGGCCTGATCGGCGGCGCGAACATGCCGCGCGACGTGGTCGCCAAACTCAACGAGGCCGCGGCTAAAGTCGTCGTCGACCCGCGCGCGCGCGAGCAGATCGACGCGCAAGGCAGCATCCCGGTCGCGATCTCGCCCGAGGATTTCGCCAAGCGGATCGCGGCCGAGCGCTCCGCCTTCGCGGACGTCGCGACGAAGACCGGGATGAAGTTCGAGTAGCGCCGCTTCGCCTCACTCGAATTTCAGGCCGGCGCCGAGCACGATCTCGGCATAGGCCGCGCGGTCCTTGGCGATGCGCTCGGCGAAGTTCTCAGGCGTGCTGAAGCTCGCGAGCACGCCGAGGGTTTGCAATTGCTCGGCTGCCTTGGGCTCGGTGAGCGCCTTGCCCACGGCGTCGTTGAGCTTCGCGACGATCTCGCGCGGCATGCCCGCCGGCCCGACCAGCCCGATCCAGGAATGCAGCGTGAAGCGCGGGACGCCGCTCTCGGCCATCGTCGGCACGTTGGGCAATTCCGGCCAGCGGCGCTCGTTGGTCGTGGCGAGCACGATGATCTTGTTTGCCTTGGCGAGTTCGACGAGTTCACCCGCCATCATCAGCGGCACATGGCCGGCGGTGAGATCGTTGAGTGCGGGGCCGCTGCCGCGATAGGGCACGTGCAGCAGATCCGCGCCCGCGGCGAGCTTGAGCAGCTCGACGGCGAAATGGCCATAGGTGCCGACGCCGGAAGTGGCAACACCGATCGTGCCCGGCTTCGCCTTGGCGAGCTGCACCAGCTCGGCGATACTCTTCGCACCCAGCGAGGGATGCGCACCGAGGAAGGTGAAGCCCTCGACG
>JANNTF010000582.1:0-2665 GCA_031403455.1 Alphaproteobacteria bacterium
CATAGCTCGCGGCGGCGGTCAGGCGATCATTGTCTTGCCCGCCGATATCATGCGTCATCTCGATGCGGGCGGCCTTAACGATGACGCGCGAGCTCGATCGTCTGAACACCGTGTGGGCGTCCGAGGCGGCCGCCGCAGGTCAGAGCTTCGACCCGGTCGCGATCGGAATCGGTTTGAATTGCGGCCAGGTATCGGTGGGGAATTTCGGCGCCAACCAGCATTTCAGCTATTCGGTGATCGGCGACGAAGTGAATCTTGCGTCGCGGCTGGAGGGGCGCTCGAAGACCTATGGCGTGACGCTCGTGATCGGCGAGAATCTCGCGGCCCGATTGACGGGCTGGGCGCTGATCGAGCTCGATCTCGTGCGCGTGAAGGGCAAGGCCAAGCCGGTCGCGGTATTCACGCTCCTGGGCGAGGACGCGCGCGCCACCGAGAAGCTTCAGACTCGGCATGCGCAGATGCTGGCGCATTATCGCGGGCGTGAGTGGGACGCGGCCGACTCGGCATGCGCGGAACTCGCCGCCGTGCCGGAGCTGGCCTCCTTGCGCGACCTCTACGCGCTCTACCGCGAGCGGATCGCCGCTTTTCGCCTCGCACCACCCCCGGTTGACTGGGATGGCGTCGAGACCGCGACGGAAAAATGACCGCGGCGGCAAAGCGATGCGTCTGCGATCTTGGTCATACCGAGGCGCCCGGCTAGTCTGCCGCCAACCACCATGAACAACTCTTCCGCGATTTTTCGAACCCGCCGAATCTCGTCCTGCGCCAGCGTGCTGATCATCGGCATGGTGACGAGCTTGGCATGGGCGCAACAGGTCGCGCCGGACGCCATCAATCCGGCCCGCGATACGCTGCGTCGGCAGCAGGAACTCGACGAAGCCACCCGCATCGAGCGTGGCGGTGTGGGGGCGCCGACACGGCAGGTCGAATACGACGAGGTCCTGGCGCAACCCGACGACCTCAATCTCAATTTCGGATGGGCGCAAACGCAGGTCTCGCGCGGCGACATCAAGGGTGCGGCGAATTCGCTCGAACGCATGTTGCTGACCGCGCCGAACGAAGCGCGCGTGCGCCTGCTCTACGCCGTGGTGCTGCTTCGTCTCGAGCGACTGGACGAGGCGGAGCGCGAATTGCTGGTCGTGCGCGGATTGCCGATGCAGCCGGCCCTGCGCGCGGAGATCGACCGCTACCGACGCCAGATCGAGGTCGCCAAGCAGCAGACGCGCTTTGCGGCCTCGGTGTCCATGGCGACGCAATACGACTGGAACCGCAATGTGAGCCCGCGCTCCGGCGAGGCCCTGCTGTTCGATACACGATTCCCGGTCGCCGCGGCCGATCGGCGCAAGGCGGATTGGCAGTTGCAGACCATCGCCCGCATCGAGATGACGCATGATATCGGCGGGCAAGACAATGATCGCCTGACCGCCGCCGCGAGCTATGTGCGCGGCGAACAGGCGCGCGAGGATCAGTTCGATTTCCAGGTCGGCAGCGTCGAATTCGGGGGCGCGATCGATTTCGCGCCGACCTGGGTGGTGCCGAATGTCTATGCGCGGCGCCTGACTCTCGGCAACCAGCGCTACGGGCACATCGAAGGCGGCAGTCTCCGGATCGAACAGCGCTTCACCGGTCGTTTCCACATCTACGGGTTCGGGGAAGTCGAGAACCAGACCTACGGCGCCGTCTCGCGCAGCACACGCGCGCCGGAACGTTCTGGTGTCCAGGTTCTCGGCGGTGTCGGCGCGAGCTGGATCGTCCACCCCTCGCATCGGCTCAACTTCGAGATCGGACCGGCCTGGAAGAACGCGCGCGAGCGCTTCGAGAGCTATCGCGGCCTGACGACGACTCTCAGCCACACCTGGCTGATCGGTCAGGGGATCTTCCTCGTCACGGCCTTCGGCGGTGACGCGAACTACTACGACGAGCCGGAGCAACTGGTCTCGACGCGCAAGCGCCATGACCGGATCGTACGCGTGCGCACGACCCTGGGCGTGCCGCTTGGAGTCTTCATCAACGACGAGCAATTGGCGCAAGGCCCGGTGCTGCGCGACATCACCCTGTTCGCCTCGATCGAGGGCATCCGTTGGGGCGACGGCAGGCCACGTTGCCAAAGTCTGTCATACGGGCCGTGCACGCCCAGCCGATCCAGCACGGCGGCGACGCGAAAGTAGAACCCGCGCTGGTCAGGGCAATTCAGGCAAAGAATTCCACCTGGCTCCAGGTGTCGCGCGCAGGCGTCAAGCGCGTCGGCCAGGTTCGGAATGTGCTCTAGCACATCGTTGAAGACGATGACGTCAAACGTTTCATCCGGCGAGAGCGTCTGGGGGAAATAGCCGTGACGAACGTTGACCTTCGCCGCCCGGGCTGCGCCCACGACGTTGGCGTCCGGCTCAATCCCCTCGACCTCATAGCCTGAAAGCCGAGCCATGGTGAGCAGCATGCCCGGGCCGCACCCGACATCCAGAAGGCGCGCGCCAGCGGGCGCACGTCGCGAAAGCACATCGAGAAGGCGGCGATTGTTGGCCTGACGCAGCGGCTCCAGCCCCGAGAAACGCGCCGCCTCGTCCAGACCCGCGTCATCAGGCACAGGCGGGATCGTCAGCGGAAGATCGGCGGTCAAGACCCGACACTGCTCGCATCGAGACAGCCAGTCGTGGCGATAGCGCAC
>JANNTF010000583.1:0-1751 GCA_031403455.1 Alphaproteobacteria bacterium
CTGTCGAAAGAGGCCGGTGTAGCTCACGCCGTAGCTGATCAGGCCACCGGCATCGACGGCTTCACGCCACTCATGGATCGCCGGCACGGCATAGCGTGCCGCCAGCGCCACGATCTGCTCGCGCCGGCTGTTGAAGAATGCATCGGCCGCGACCACGAGTGCGCCGGCGCGCAGTTGCACGAGAGTTGCGAAAGCCGCATCGATCTCGCTCTCGGTGCTCGCGTTCAGGATTGAAAGCTGCCGCCCCTTCGCGCGCGCCACTTCCTGCGCGTCGCGCGTCACTTCCTCAGATGACTGATTATTCGGATGCACGAGCAGCGCGATCACCGCAGCCTGCGGGACCAGCTCGGCCAGCAGTTCGACCCGCTTGAGGCTGATCTCGCGAGGAAACCAGCTTATGCCCGTGATGTTGCCGCCCGGTCGGGCGAAACTGGTGACAAAGCCAGCCGCGACCAGGTCGACGCCAAGGGTGACTATCGGGATCGTCCGGGTTGCGTCTTTCGCCGCGGTGAGCGGCCAAGGGCCGGTTGCCATGATCACATCGACGTTGCGGGCGACGAGGTCGGCGGCGAGTGCGGGCAGGCGATCAAGGCGATTCTGCGCATAACGATTTTCGATCGCGACGTTTCGTCCCTCGACATAGCCGGCTTCGCTTAGCCCCTGAAGGAACGCGGCCCTATTTTGAGCGACCGGGTCAGGCGCCTGTGAGCCAAGATATCCAACCACCGGCATCGCCTTCTGCTGCGCGCGCGCCGCGAACGGCCACGCGGCTGCAGCGCCGCCGACGAGCGCAGTCATCCGCCGCCGCCCGATCATTCGATCACCTCGTCGGCGCGCGAGAGGACCGCGTGCGGGATGGTCAGGCCGAGCGCCTTGGCGGTGCTCAGATTGACGGTCAGCAGGAACTTGGTCGGTTGCTGAACCGGCAAATCCGCGGGATTGGCGCCCTTCAGGATCCTGTCGACATAGGAAGCCGCGAGCCGGGCCGTGTGGCTTGGATCGGACCCGTACATCAGTAGCAAGGCTCTGGTCGAAATACTTTGAGCGAACACGATCGCCAGTCGGTGCGCGGCGGCAAAGGCGAGTATGCGCTTGAACTCCCGGCCGATCAGGGGGGTGGCTTGGATCATCAATGCCTCGGCTGATGATGTCTGGATCTCGGCGAAGGCGGTGGTCAACTCGTCCGGCGTCGATGCGTCGATGCGCTGTAGGGCAATGCCCAGAGTCTTGGCCGCGGCTTCGGCGTTCGCGAAGCGCGCCTGAATATGCGATGGGAAGCGGTCGGGATTCATTAGAAACACGGCACGTGACATCGCAGGCATCGTTTCCTTCAGCAGTTCGAGCCGTTTCCCATCGAGCTCCGCCCCATCATTAGCGAACCCGGTGGTGTTGCCGCCCGGCCGCGCGAGAGAGGCGACAATTCCGTTCTCCACCGGCTCCTGGACGGCAAGGAACACGATCGGGATCGTGCGCGTGGCCGCCTGCACGGCAGCCGTTTCCGTCCGACCGACACACGCGATGAGGTCCGGCGCCAGTGCCACCAGTTCACGCGCCATGCTGCCGAACCGCTCAGGCAAGCCCTCGGCATAGCGCACCTCGAGCCGGATGGTCCGGCCCTCGACATAACCCAGGGCGTCGAGCCCTTCGCGAAATGGGGCTAACCGCGGAGCTTCGCTGGCCGGGCTGCCGCCCATCAGCAAGCCAACGAGCGGGATCGTCCGCTTCTGCGCGCGCGCCGCCAGCGGCCACAC
>JANNTF010000584.1:0-2494 GCA_031403455.1 Alphaproteobacteria bacterium
GGCGACCTCGTGATCAGCCGCGCCGAGGATGCGCTCGGCGTCAATACCGAGGCGTCGTACAAGAACATGCCGTTCGCGTGGAGTCCGCGTGGCTGGGGACTCCTGGTGCACACGCCGGCGCGTGTCGTGCATGGCGTCGGATATGGCCAGTGGTCGCATCGCAGCTACGGCCTGGTGGTCGAGGACGAAGCGCTCGATCTGTTCGTGATCGCGGCCGACACGCCCGCGGCGATCATCGCGAGACTGCATGATCTCACGGGCAAGCCCGTCGACGTGCCGGAATGGAGCCTGGGCGTGTGGCTGAGCCGCGCCTATTACCGCACGCCCGACGAGGCGCTGGAGGCGGCGCGCGAGATCCGGCGCCGCGACATTCCATGCGACGTGATCACCTTCGATGGGCGCGCCTGGCAGGACACGCCGACGCGGTTTCGCTTCGAGTTCGACCCATCCCGATTCCGCGATGCGCGCGCCACCATCGCCGAACTCAAGGCGATGAATTTCAAGGTCTGCTGCTGGGAGTATCCGCTCGTCGCCGTCGAGGGCCCGCTCTTCGCCATGCTCGCGGCGGAAGGCTGGCTGCTGAAGCGGCGCGATGGTGCGCCCTATGTCTTCGAATGGGATGTGAAGCCCGGCTCGTCGCCGTTCGGCGCCGTGCTCACGCCGTTGCCGCCATCGGGGATCGTCGACTTCACCCATCCGCAAGCCTATGCGTGGTGGCGCGATCAGCACGCGGCGTTATTCGGCCTCGGCGTCGACGTGATCAAATCCGATTTCGGCGAGCAGGTGCCGGATGACTGCGTCGCGCATAACGGCGACACCGGCGCACGGCTGCACAACGTCTACCCGCTGCTCTACAACCGATGCGTCCACGAGGCCACGCGGCGCTACGGCGCCAGCGGCGCGATGGTCTGGGCGCGCGACGGCTGGATCGGCAGCCAGCGCCATCCGATCCAATGGGGCGGCGATCCGCAGGCCGATTGGGGAGGCTTCGCCGCGTCGATTCGCGGTGGCCTGTCCTGGGGAATGAGCGGCGTGCCCTGCTGGGCGAGCGACGTCGGTGGCTTCTATGGGCCGCAGCCCGACGCGGAGCTCTATCTGCGTTGGGTCGCGCAATCGGTGTTCTGCTCGCATTTTCGCTTTCATGGCGTCGGCTTGCGCGAGCCCTGGCATTTCGGCGCGCAGGCTGAGCGCGTGGCGCGCCAATGGCTGAAGCTGCGCGAGCGGTTGCGCCCCTACATCGCGCGCACGATCACCGATGCGTGTTCGACCGGCCTACCCGTCATGCGCGCGATGCCGCTCGCCTGTCCGCGCGAGCGGCCGGCCTGGAGCTACGACACGCAGTACATGTTCGGCCCCGATCTCTTCGTCGCGCCGATCGTGCGCGCGGGCGGGACGGTGGAGTTCTGGCTGCCCGAAGGGCAATGGCTCAATCTATTCGATGGCATTCGCCACGATGGCGGCTGTGTGACGCGCGAGACCGGCGTGCCTCTGGATCGGCTGCCGGTGTTTCGCCGCGCCGATCGCCCGTCGCCGCTGGCGTGATCAGCGCACGGTGATCTCGACGCGCCGGTTGCGCGGCTCGGGAACGCCCACAGGCGTTGGAACGAGCGGATTGGCCGAGCCGTAGGACGCGATCGTCAGCAGCCGCGGCTCGATGCCGGCCGTGACGAGGGCGCGCTGAATATTCTGGGCCCGCTGCAGCGCGAGCGTTCGGTTGACCGCCGCGCTGCCCGTCGCATCCGCATGGCCGACCACCGAGACGTCGACGGCGTTGAGGCCTCGAATATAGGCCACGGATTCCTGGAGCTGCGGCTGCGAGTCCGGGAGCATCTCCGCCTCGCCGACGACGAAGTTGACGATGAAGATGCGCACGCGGCGCGGCTGCGCGCCGAGCGCGCCGCGGAAGACGCTTCGGATATCGGACTCCGCGACCGATCGCGGCGCGTCCGGCGCGCGTGTCGGATCGTCGATGCCCACGACCGTATTCGCCTGAGTCAGCACGACCTGGCCACCACGGGTCGAGACGGTGGCGGCGCCCACGCTGCCGTCTTCGGGGACCAGCACGATCGCGTTGTCGGGGATGCCGGAGCATGCGCTGACCAGGAGGAGCAGCGCGACGGCGAACCAGCTGTGCTTGCGCATCTGTCACTCCTCCGTGCGGATCAGAAGATGCGTGCCGCGCACAGCCACTGTCGCGGTCTTCGTCTCGATGCGGACCGATTCCGGCGCCAGCTTGGTCAGCAGCCCGGACACGAAACTCAGCGTGCCGCGGAGCACGCTGATCACGAGGCCATATTGCTCGGCTTCAGGTTCGAACCGGAACGTCTGCATGACCAGGATCGTGTTCGGTCCAGCGGAGATGCGTGAATTGTCGCGCAGCGTGATGCCGATCGACTGGTTGGTCGTCGTCGCGATGCGGTCGGCCTCGTACACGGCATCGCCCGCCTTCAGGAACAGCGGCATGCCCGCGCGCATCACCAGCACCTCGCCCTCG
>JANNTF010000585.1:0-7748 GCA_031403455.1 Alphaproteobacteria bacterium
TCAACTCGTCATGGACCACCCGCGTGAAGCGCGATGATCTCGTTACTTATCACGCCGCCTTCGAGTTCAAAAGTTGCGTAAGCGGCATCATCCACGTCGGCTTTATATTTCTTGCCGGCTTCATCGACACGTTCTGGAATATGTGTGGCGCCCAAGCAGCTTACGGCTTTGACGTTACCGAACAGATTGTCGAGCACGTATCGCCAGTGGCAAAGCATATCGAGGATGATGCCGCCGCCATCGGCCTTGCGGTAGTTCCACGACGGTCGCTGCGCGGCCTGCCAGTCTCCCTCGAAGACCCAATAGCCGAACTCGCCGCGCACCGAGATCATGCGACCGAAGAAGCCGGCGTCGCGCAGCATCTTCAGCTTGAGCAGCCCCGGCAGGAACAACTTGTCCTGAACGACGCCGTTCTTGACCCCCGCGCGCTTGGCGGCGCGCGCCGCATCGAGCGCGTCGTCCAGCGTTTCGGCGATCGGCTTCTCGCAATAGACATGCTTGCCCGCGGCGATCGCCTTGCGCAGCAGGCCCGCGCGCAGCGGCGTCGAGGCGGCATCGAAGAACAGCTCATCGCGACGATCACCGAGCGCTTTGTCGAGATCGGTGGTCCAGCGCGCGATGCCGTGCTGCTCGGCGAGGTGCTTCACCTTGCCCTCGTCGCGGCCGACCAGAATCGGATCGGGAACCACGCGCTCGCCATTGCCAAGCACCACGCCGCCCTGCTTGCGGATCGCCATGATCGAGCGGATCAGATGCTGGTTCGTTCCCATCCGGCCCGTGACGCCGTTCATGATGACCCCAAGTCGACGCTCAGCCATGGTCGCAATCCTTCCTGTTTCGATGATCGACGAAGCTTCGTATCGCGCCGGCGCCCGCCATCATGCCCGCCAGCGCGCGAGATTGGCGCGCACGAATGCATCGTCCGCGAATTCCGGATACGTCGCGTAGAGACGATCGATCTCGGCCGCCTGCCCGGGGCTCAGCCCCTCCGCCGGATCGAGACAATGCGTGGTCGCGAGCAGCCCCTGCCGGCGCAGGATCTCGTGGCAGCCCGCGATGCAGCCCGCGAAATCATTGGCGACATCGAAAACGACGGCGTTGCAATCGGTCACGAAGGAATCGAGCGCCAGCAGCTCCGGTGATACGGCGTCCGCCGCGATCGCCTGGCGCACGCGCTCGAGCAATCGTACCGCACCGGAGGTCCAGACGCTCCAATGGCCGAGCAATCCGCCGCGAAAACGCAGCATCGTCTCGCGCCCGCCCGTCCGCACCGCGATCGGCGCCACGAGGTCGAGCACGATGTGGTCGTCGTTGCCGGTGTAGAGCGTGATGCGGTCCTCCGCACGCGCCGCACAGACGCCGAACGCGACGTCGAGGGTGGCATAGCGATTGAACGGCGCGACTTTGATCGCGATGACGTTCTCGATCGCGGCGAAGCGCGTCCAGAAAGCGCGCGACAATCTGAGTCCGCCCACCGCGCTCTGCAGATAGAACCCGACCAGCGGCATTTCGGCGGCGACCGCGCGGCAATGCTCGATCAACTCGTCCTCCGACGCGCCCTTCATCGCGGCCAGCGACAGCAGCACGGCGTGATAGCCGAGCGCGCGCGCGAGCCGTGCTTCGCCGACCGCTTGGACCGTGCGACCCACCGCGCCGGCGATCATGACCAGCGGCTCCTGCGTCCATCCCCGCGCCGTCGTCGCCGCGAGTTCGAGGACCGGCTGGAATAGGCCGCGCTCGCGGATCGCGAATTGCGTCGTGTGCACGCCGACCGCGATGCCGCCCGACCCGGCGTCGAGGTAGTAGCGCGTGAGTGCGCGCTGGGATGCGGGATCGAACTGCCGCGCCGCGTCGAGCGCGAGCGGATGAGCCGGGATCACCGTGCCGCGGCGCAGGAGGGCGAGTGTCGCGGCGGGCAGGTCGTGCCAGAGCATCGCTGTCATGCGGGTCATCCTAGCTCGGGTCCGGCGATCGCGAAGAGCGATCCCGCATGTGCCAGCGCGCCCGGATCGCCGCGGGTCATGCGCATAAAGCCACGCGGCGTTTCGCCACCATGCGCGGCGAGCACCGCGCTGAATTCCTGCTGCGCGTGCGGCACGTCGAGAATGAACGGCGGTGTCAGCTCGCGCGTCAAGGCGACCAGCAGCGCGCGTGCGACGCCCGGGTCGGTGGCGACCACGGGGCCGATCTGCGTCGCTCTCCGCCCGTCACGGCTGAAGGCCGCGCCCAGCACGTCGCCCTGTGCGCCACGTGCGACGCAGGCGGCGCCGCGGGTCGCCAGATGCGCCAGCAGCGCGGCACGGTCGACACCGCTCGCGCGCCGATCGAAGGCCGAGATCGCGGCGAGGTCCGCCGCCGTGACACGCGCGATGCCGGAGATGGCGCTGTCCGGATCCGGCGCGATCGCCCGACCGAGCCGCCAGCGCCGCAAGGCGAACACATCCCGGAAACCGAGTGGCCGATAGACCGGCTCGCCAAGCTCGGTCGCGTCGAGCGCGCCCAGCAGCCGGGCCTGGGCGCATGCTTCCAGGCAGCGCGCGAGCAAAGCGGTGCCGAGGCCGATCCGGCGATGCGTCGCCGTCACCAGGACCATGCTGATCCACGCCACGTGCGGGCCCAGCGGCAGGATCAGGGCCGAGCCCACGGGTTTGCCTTTGGCGTCGCGCGCGGCAAAGCCGGTCCCCGCGACGAGCATGAATCGCCAATCCGCCTCGACCTGGTTCCAGCCGGCTTCGGTGGACAGGGCCACGCAATCCACGGCGTCGACGCCGCGGAGTTCGACGATCGGGAGCAGATCAGTATTGGCCATCGCGCGATTCGTAATGCGTGGGCTTGTCCAGCGTGCGGCCGCCCCGCCGCAGCCAATCCGCCGTCCAATCGATCATGACAGGCAGCGACACGCGCGGGGCACCGAACTCGGCGACCATCCGCGCCGCGTTGTTGATCCAGCCCGTCTGCGCCTCGAGATTGCTGAACCGCGCGGTCGAGCCGAAGCGATCCGCGAACGTATTGGCGAGCCAGCGCACCGATACCGTGTGCGGCCCCGTCACGTTGATCGGGGTGGTCGGCGTGGTGCAATGGGCAAGGCAGCGCAGCGCCACGGCATTGGCGTCGCCCTGCCAGATCACGTTGACGTGCCCCATCGAGAGATCGATCACCTCGCCGGCGAACACCTTGCGCGCGATGTCGTGCAGCACGCCGTAGCGCATGTCGATCGCGTAGTTCAGTCGCACCAGCCGGCCTGGCGTCGCATGCTGCGCCGAGAAATAGGCGAACATCCGCTCGCGCCCGACGCAGGACGTCGCATAATCGCCCGGCGGCGGCAGCGGCGGCACGTCCTCGCTCGCGCCGCCGCCGTCCACGGCGACGAACGGGTAGACGCAGCCGGTCGAGAAAGCCACGACGGTCGACGCGCGAAACGCCTGCGCCACCAGCGCCGGCACATGGACGTTCATCGCCCAGGTCAGCGGGATGTTGCCGCTGGAGCCGAATTTCCGCCCAGCCATGAACACCACGTTCTCCAGGCGGGGGAGTTTTTCAACCTCTGCTTCATCAAGCAGATCGCAGGCGATCGTCTCGATCCCGAAAGCTTCCAGACTGGCGCGCGCGCCGAGCTCGGAAAACCGCGCCACGCCGACGACACGTTTCTGCGGTGCGGCACGTTTGGCCAGACGCGCCAGTGTCGGGCCCATCTTGCCGGCAACGCCGAGCACGAGGATGTCGCCCCGCACCGTCGCCAGGTCGCGGATCAGCGCGTCGTCCGGGCAGGTCATGAACTCCTCGAGGTCCTCGACGCTGTCGAATCGACTCGGCATGGAAGCATTCATCGTCTCTACTCCGTCCGTGTGTGGACGCGGTGAACCACGCGAGCGCATCCTAGAAGCTGCGTCATTCCATCGTGCCACGATCTCGATCGGAGGAGTTCCCCGTGACTGCCCCCTCGCTGTTTTCCCGCTGCTTGCGTTGCACCGCGTCCACACTCGCCCTGGCGAGCGGCTTGGCCATCGGTTCGCTCGATGTCGCGGCGCAGACGCCGATTCCGAGCGCGCATTTCGAAGCGGTGCGCCAGAAGCTCGATCTCGGCGGACCCGTGTTCGTCTTCATGGACATGGAAGAGGACATGGTCCGCATCGGCCGTGATCTGACCAAGGCCGTCGCGGATGTCGTCGGCGACGATCCGGACAGTCAGGTGTTCAAGCAGGATTACGGCAAGATCCTGGAGGAGATCGGGATCGCCGGGGTCAAGGCCATCGGCATGAGCTCGATCGCGCGGCGCGAGGGCGGTTACCATAATCGTGGCTTCGTCCATATTCCCGAACCGCGGCGCGGAATCTTCGCCGCGCTTGGCGGTCCCGCCCGGCCATTCGCGACGGCGCGCCTGGCGCCGGCGGATACCGATCTGTTCATCGAGACCGAACTCGACATGCCCGCGCTGATCCAGGCGCTCACCACGATCGCCGCACGCTTCATTCCGGGCGCCAGCATCGACATGCTCGGCGGCGTCGTCGCCGATCAGACCGGCGTGGACGCCAACGAAGGCATCGCGGCGCTGATGGCGCTGCGCGGCCGGATCACGCTGCTGCTTCGGCTCGGCGAAACCACGGCGCCGGATCCGGCGCGGATGGAGGAATGGGGTTTCGGCTTCGTCCAGAAGGCGCAGCTGCTGCTGCGCGCCGAAGGCATCGGACAGCGCCTGCTGCCGCTGCTCGCCAAGGTGGACGAGCTGAAACGCGAGACCGTCAATGGTCGACAAGTCTTTCGTGCGACTGAATCCGTGCCCTTCCTCGGCGACAACCAGCCTGCGCTCGTCATCGATGGCGAGAATGTGCTGCTCGGCTCGAGCCTGGCATTCATCGAGCAATCGCTCACACGCGGTGCCAGCCTCGCCCAGACGCCGGCCTTCACGGGCGCGCTCACGGCGATCGGCATGACCGAGGGCAACAGCCTCGTCTATGGCACGCCGCGCTTCTATCAACTCGTCCGCGCGCTGATCGGCAGCGCGATCGAGATGTCCGCCGGCAGCAAGGACATGCCGTTCGGTCCGATCCTGCAGACCATGATCGACCGCATCCCGAATATCTCCGAACCGCTGGCGAGCGTCACCGCCAACGTCCCGGACGGGGTCGTCATGCGGGCGAATGGCGCGAGTTCGCTGAAGGCGGCGATGGTGTCGCTCGCCATCTACAACCCGGACATCCTCGGCCCAATCGCCCTCGCGGCGGTTCCCGCGGCGATCAAGGCGCAGATGGAAACGCGCAAGGCGGCGCGCAGCGTCGGCATCGCCGAGGCCAATCTCACACTGATCGGCGAGGCCGCGGTCGACTTCTTCAACCAGAACCCCACGGCTACCGAGGTCACATACAAGGAGCTCGAAGCGGTGCTCGCCGGGCAGCTCGGCGTCGTGAAGGATCTCGATTTCACCGACTTCACGCTCGAGCGCGGCTTCAGCAAGATCGACCTCGAACTTCCGAACGGCCAGACCGTCACCTATCTGGTGCCGTTCTCCGACGCGGACCGCGAAGCGATCCGCAAGAATCTCGCGCTCTTCGACCGCGCCGCGGTCTGGTACTTCCGCAAGAATCCGGGGGAGACGGTGATGCTCGGAATCGAGGCGATCGAAGACGGCAGTCCCATGAAGGAACTGCCGACCGGCGTGTGCGGCGAGGATTACCGGCAGCTGCAGATCCGCCGCACCGATGACCAGATCTCGATCGAGGTCAGCGGAGAGACCCTGATGGTCAAGCGCGACCTGGCGCTGCAGCAGGTGCAGCCGCAGCGTCCGCAACCGCAGCGCCGGCCGCCGCAGCGCCAGCCGCAACCGCAACCGAAGGGGGGCTGAGCCTCGTCTCATCGGGCCGGCGTGAGCGGCGGCCCGATGCGCCCGCGCGGTGCTTCCGGCATCGGCGTCAGTGCTTGGAAATCGGTCGCCGCGTCGACCGCGAAACCGGGCCGTGCGAGCGAGTCGAGCGCGAGCCGACCCCCGACGATACGCAGACGCGTGACACCCGATTCGACCGCATAGAGATCGGCATGGGCTGCCGCGAAGCCACGCTGCTCGGCTTGGGGCGCGAATGACATCCCATCGATGAAGTGATGCGCATTGCGCTCGACATGGCCGAGCCCGAGCAACGCGACCAGCGCCAGATCCTGCTGCACAGAGATGCCGGGCCACGTCGTCAGATCCTCGGCCGACATGAACACGCGGGCGCGACCAGCCTCGGCATTCAGCTTCGCGACGCGGGCCGCGTTCAGGATCGATTTGTAGAAACCCTTGCAGGTCTTGCTCGACACGCCGGTGTAGCCAAGCGCCAGCCCTGCCGGAAACGAGCCGAGCTCGCCATCCGACTCGTCGAGGATCACCGGCCGATGACGCGCGAGCGCATCGACCGATCGCGACAGCGCCACGGCGCGCTTGATCGGTTGCTCGATGAACAGGATCGCGTCGCATAGCCGCGCCAGGCGCGGCGTCTCCGTCATGCGCCGCCACAACGCCGCGATCGCCTCGACATCGTCATATTGTTCGTTGCCGTCGAGGCTGGCCTGATAGGCCGGGCCGTGGTCGAGCACCGCGGCGATGCGCGTCAACCGATCGAGGTCCTCGGCGATCTGACCGCCCACTTTCAGCTTGTAGAATCAACCGCGATATCGATCGACGACGTCCTCCAGCGTCTCCGGCAAGCCGTCATCGACAGGCGCTCCGATCCGATCGGCGCTCGTCATCGGATCGACCAGCCCGACGGTATGACGCACATCGATCGACGCACGCGGCGCCAGCTCCGCGAGGAAGCGGTCGATGTCGAAGCCGATCAGATCGGGCGTGAGATCGCTGATCACGATGCCCGGAACATTGCCGCGCAGCATCGTCTGGAAGGATTGGTCCATGGCGCGGCCCAGCGCGTCGAGGATCGCGCAATCCAGCAGCGCGGGTCCATAGGACGCGACGAGCGGATTGAGGCCGAGCGCCGCGCCGCGCGCCAATTGCGCACGATAGGTATCGGCGAACAGCGCGTAGGCGCTGCGCGCGCCGGCCTCGCGATGCAGGTCGATCGCGATATCCAGCGATTGGCGCAGCTGATCGAGATTCTGCGCATCGCTGAGCGCCAGATTCTTGTCGAACCATTTCGCGGCGAGGCTTTCGGCCGCCACGCCTTCCGCCATGCGGCCATCGGCCAGCTCGATGCGCGCGCGAACTACCGCCTGCGTCGCCTCGGTGACCGTCGTGACGCCGAAGCGAAACGGCAGCCGCAGCTTGACGCTGCGCTCGAAGCGATCGACCGCGAGAAGGCGCAGTTTCGGCGCATCGCTCACGACTGCGCCTCGAGCAGCGCCTGGACATAGCCGATCGCACGCGCGGCGCAGCACGGCCCGTCGGGATGGTAATCGAACGGTTCCATCGCCAGCCACGACTCGTAGCCGCCGCGTTTGAGCGCACGCAGCATCGGCGCGAAGCGATCTTCGCCCTGACCCGGCCCGCGCCGGTTGCGATCGTTGAGCTGGACATGGGCGATCAGGCCGCTGGGCAGCCAGCGCGCGATGAGTTCGGCCACCGGCTCCGCTTCCGCGACACCCGCCGCCGAGGTATCGATCATCGTGCGCAGCGCCGGGTTGTCGATGCGGCGCACGATCGCCGCGGCATCGGCGACGGTGTTGACGAAATCCGTCTCGCGCGGCGCCAGCGGCTCGATGCAATAGACGAGTCCGGCTTTGGCGGCGGGATCGGCGACGGCGGCCCAGGCCGCCTCGGCCCG